>CAZYCD010000020.1:0-38650 GCA_964645345.1 uncultured Micromonosporaceae bacterium | reverse complement strand
GTCCATCGAACTGCCCAGCGGTTCCCAGCTCGCCGCCCACCTGCTGATGGGCGACATCAGCTGTGCCGGCCGGCTCGGGGAGTGCACGCTCAAGACCACGGGCAACGTCCGGGTCGAACGGACGGGCCCGCTACGCCTGCACACCGGGGCCGGTCACGTCACCGCTGAGGGCGTCAGGGGCAACGCCGAGATCTCCACCGGTACCGGCAAGGTCCGCATCGGCGAGGTCGAGGGCACGGTCGAGGTCAAGAACTCCAACGGCGACACCACCATCGACACGGCCGCCGGCGATGTGCGGGTACGCGCCGCCAACGGCGACATCGACATCGACCGGGCCGGCGCTGGCGTGGACGCGAAGACCTCCAACGGCAGCATCCGCCTCGGCGAGGTGGCCCGCGGCTCGGTCGTCCTCGGCACCGCCGCAGGCAACTTGGACGTCGGCATCGCCGAGGGCACCGCGGCCTGGATCGAGGTGAATACCGGCTTCGGGCACGTACACAACCAGCTGGACAACGCCGTCCGGCCCGACGAGGCCGACGAGACCGTCGAGGTGCGCGGCCGCACCTCCTACGGCGACATCACCATCCACCGCTCCTGATCCGTCTCTGGCCCCAGGGAAGACAACCATGACCATCACGCAATCCCGCTCGGCGATCACCGTGACGGGACTACGGAAATCGTTCGGCGACCATGTGGTACTCGACGGTCTCGATCTGAACGTCCACCAGGGAACTGTCTTCTCGCTGCTCGGCGCGAACGGCGCCGGGAAGACCACCACGGTGAAGGTACTGTCCACTTTGCTCAGTGCCGACGCCGGTGACGTGCGGGTCGCCGGGTACGACCTGGCCCGCGAACCGGACGCCGTGCGCGCCGCCATCGGCGTCACCGGCCAGTTCTCCGCGGTGGACAACCTGCTCACCGGCGAGGAGAACCTGCGGCTGATGGCGGATCTGCACCACCTCGACCGGGGCGAAGGCCGGCGGCGGGCTGCCCGGCTGCTCGAACAATTCGACCTGACCGAGGCGGGCGGAAAGCCGGCATCGACCTACTCCGGTGGCATGCGGCGGCGGCTCGACCTCGCCATGACCCTGGTCGGCAGCCCGCGGGTGATCTTCCTCGACGAGCCCACGGCCGGACTGGACCCACGCAGCCGCCGGAACATGTGGCAGATCATCCGCGACCTCGTTGCCGGTGGCGTCACCATCTTCCTCACCACCCAGTACCTGGAGGAAGCCGACGAGCTTGCCGACCGGATCGCGGTACTCGACCACGGTCGGGTTGTCGCCGAGGGAACCGCGGAGGAGTTGAAGCGCCGCATCCCCGGCGGACACGTTCGGCTGCGGTTCACGGATTCGCGGCGGCTGGACGCGGCCATGGCTGTGCTCGGTCAGGCCTCGCGCGACAACGACGCGCTCGCCCTGCGGGTACCCAGCGATGGCAGCCTGCGCTCGCTGAGGACTCTGATCGGCCGGCTCGACGACGAGGCCATCGAGGTCGACGAGCTGTCCGTGCACACCCCCGATCTCGACGACGTCTTCCTCGCCCTCACCGCCAACTCCACCAACGAGAAGGTGACCACCCGATGAGTACCCACGCCCTCACCGTCCCGGCCCCAGCGGGTCTGCGGTTCCATCCGGTACGCGACTCGGCGACGATGCTGCGCCGCAACCTCAGGCGCATGCTGCGGTACCCGTCGATGACGGTGATGCTCGTCGGGATGCCCATCGTCTTTCTGCTGCTGTTCGTCTACGTGTTCGGCGGCACGTTGGGCGCCGGACTCGGCGGGTCGGTCTCCCGCGGCGTGGCCGGCGGACGCGCGGCGTACGCCAACTACGTGGCGCCCGCGATCATCCTGATGACCGTGACGGCCACGGTCCAGGGGACCGCGATCTCGGTCGCCATGGACATGACCGAAGGCATCATCGCGCGGTTCCGTACCATGCACATCGCCCGCGTCTCGGTACTGACCGGACACGTCCTGGGCAGCATGATCCAGGCGATGGTCAGCCTGGCGGTCGTGGTCGGCGTGGCGTTGCTGGTCGGCTTCCGACCCACCGCCGGGCCGGGCGCCTGGCTGGCCACGGCCGGATTCCTGGTGGTGGTGACCTTCGCGCTCGTCTGGTTGTCCGTCGCGCTCGGCCAGGTGAGCAAGAGCGTCGAGACCGCGAGCAACCTGCCTATGCCGCTTGTTCTGCTGCCCTTCCTCGGCAGCGGCTTCGTGCCCACCGACTCCATGCCGGCCGGTCTGCGCTGGTTCGCCGAGTACCAGCCGTTCACGCCGATCATCGAAACGCTGCGCGGCCTGCTGATGGATAAGCCGATCGGGAACAACGGCTGGATCGCGCTCATCTGGTGCGCCGTCATCGCGCTCGGCGGGTACCTGTGGTCGAAGCGGCTGTTCAGCCGCGAGTACCAGTGAAACGGCTCGTCGACGCGCCACGAGCAGGCGCCCGTCCGAAGGTACGGGCAGGGTCAGGCCCGGGTGGGACGTTGCGGGTACCTCACCTGTGCATGGTCGCCGGGCCGGCGGAGAGGTGGGTCTCCGCACGGCCGGCCGCGCGGTTGCGGCGCAGTGCCAGCGCCGTCAGGGGAGTACCCACGGCCGCCGGTACGAGCCAGTAGAGCGTGTGCGGCAGCCGGTCCCACAGCGGAAGGTGCGGTCCGTTGTCGACATAGAAGCCGGTGAACAGGGCGACGTAGGAGCCGGCCATCGCCCAGCCGTGCCGGACCATCCACAGTGGACGTTCGCGGCGACGCGTCCACCAACCAGTGACCGCCAGTCCGAAGGCGACCGTCGCGATGAGGAACAGTTGCCAGTCCTGACGCCACCGCTGCACGGCCAGTGCGGTCGCTGTCAGGTACACGACGGCCATGCCGTAGAGGTACACGACGCCCGAGCGGGTGTGCCGACCCGGGCGCTTGCCGGCGGTGGTCGCGAGCGCACCCGCGACGACGCAGGTGACCGCGGCGGCGACGTGCACGCCGAGCGCGGCGAGGAACACGGGTCCTGCGTCCGGTACCCGGAGACCGCCGAAGTCCATCGCGTTCCTCCTCGGCTGTAGGTAGCTATCCTACGTATAAGAATGAGAGTAGCATACCTACCTATGGACGGACGGGCAGCCGGTGAAGGCTGAGGCTCAGGCGCTCAAGGGCCACCTCGACGTGCTGCTGCTGGCCACCCTGGAGGACGGGCCTCGGCACGGGTACGCCGTGAAGGAAGCGCTGCGCGAGGGCAGCGGCGGCCGATTCGACCTGCCCACCGGTACCGTCTATCCGGCCCTCCACCGGCTGGAGAGCGCGGGCCTGATCGCCGGTGACTGGTCCGTCGCGGACGGGCGGCGGCGCCGGACCTACCGGCTCACCCCGGCCGGACGGCGCCGGCTCGCCGCCGACCGGAGCAACTGGCGGGACTTCGCCGCCACGGTCACGTCTGTGCTGGACCGGCAGCCATGGCCGACCACGAGCTGATCGAGGAGTACCTCGCCCGACTCGCCCGGCAGCTGCCGGCCGACGCGGTCGACGAGCTGGCCGACGGTCTCACCGAAACCTACCGCCACCACCTCTCGCGCGGCCTGGACGCCCAGGTCGCCGCGGCCGCCGCGGTCACGGAATTCGGCGAGCCCGACGTGGTTCTGGCGGCGTTCGTCCGCCAGTCACCCGGTCGCCGGGCGGCGCTGGCGTTGCTGTACTCCGGACCCACGGTCGGGGCCTGCTGGGCGGCTGCCCTGATCGCCGGCCACGCCTGGACCTGGCAGTTACCGGCGTTCCTGAAGGCGACGGTGGCCGGCACCCTGCTGGCGGTCATCGGCTGCCTCGTCACGGCGGCGACCAGCCGGCGCAGCTACCGGCGGACGAGGGTGAGCGCGGTCGGCGGCATCGGGCTGATCGTGCTCGACGCCATCGTGCTGTCCACCGTCCTGCTGGCCGGGGTACCGCTCGTCTGGCCCATGGTGCTCGCGGTGCCCGCCAGCGCGACCCGGCTCGCCTTGACGGCGCGGGCCACTGCCCGGCTGCTGGGCCAGAGGTAGCGCGGTCAGTCCTCGACGGCGGTCGCCTGGGACCAGCGTACCTGCCACTGTCCACTGTGGATACGCCGGTAGCACTCGAGGTGCCAGCAGGAGAGCGGCCCGCTGTCCCGGCCTGCGACCGAGACCTCGATCGCCGACCGGTACCGGAGGACGGCCAGGTCGCCGTCGGCCATGACCTCGATGTCCGAGACCGGCTCGAAGCGGCGGTAGTCGATCGCGCCGCTCGCGATCCCGCCGAGGTACTTGGCTCGCGACCAGACCACGCCGCTCGGGTTGACGAGGACGAAGTCCGGCGCGTGCAGCGCCTCGGCCTCCGCGACCCGTACCTCGACGAGCGAGCGCAGCCGCCGCCGTTCCAACTCCGCCAGGTACCCGGACGCCTCGGCTGGGGTCACGCCTGCGCCCAGGCGGCCACCCAGTCGATCTGGACGTTGCCGGCGGCCGATGCCGGCGGCGGGTTGGCGGTGAGGCTCGTCTCGGTCTGGAGTACCCAGTGCATCGGTGCGGTCGGGATCACCGAGGTGTCGGTGGTCTGGCCGATCACCTTGCCGTCGAGAGTGAAGGTCACCGACTGAGCCGTCCACTCGATGATCGCGGTGTGCCAGCCGCTGTACCCGGTTTTGGTGCTGTACGTGTACCAGGTCTGCGGATCACCCTTGTGGTGCATGAATGCGTTGATGTTGTCGGTCAGGTCGGCCTCCGGGAAGTCGATCTCCCCGTCCGGCCAGTTGTCGCTGTCCGGCCACAGCAGCCATGCCGTCTTGTACCCGGGGACCGGGTCGGCGCGGAACCGCATAGCGTACCGGCCGTGGACCATGCCGCCGCCCGGTCCGGCGCCAGGGATCTTCGGTACCGGGGCAGCAACCAGGGCCTGGCCGCCTGCGGTGTGCAGGTGCAGGTTCATCAGCCCGCCGGAGATGCTGACCACCTGGGACGGCGCATAGGTGCCGTTGCCGCTGGTGTCATGCTCCGCGTTGTAGCCGCCCCACTTCGAGGAGACCGCCTGCGGGAAGCTGCCCAGCGGTACCGGGACGGCGAAGTTGTCGGCGAACACCTGGTGCCAGCCCGGCAGGTCGCCGACCGGCATCGGCTGGCCGGACGGGTCGGCGACCGCGGGCGGCACGGCCGCGGGCGAGTTCGAGGCGCAGGGGGCGGCGCAGGCGCTGGGGGCCGCGGTGATCATCGGATGCAGCCCGGCCACCGGTGAGCCGGTCGGGTCGGCGGCCACCTGCTGCTCCTCGCCGGCCACCCGACCGCCGCCGGTGACCTTGGCCGAGGGGCCGTGGCTCGCGATGATCAATATCAGGGGTACCGCGAGGAGCACCGCGACACCGGCCACGAACAGGACAACCGCCCACCTTCCGGACGGCCGTCGGTGCGCGGGACCGGCCGCTCGGCGGCCCGGCCGATCGGCGTGGCCGCCCACGGTCGGTAATCCCATGGCACCGAGGATGCCACACCGGGCGCGGAGGCGGCCCGCCAGCGACGCCCGCTGCCGCCCGCAACGGCGGCCGAGGGCGGCCCGGACCCGGCGGAGGGGTCGAGAGCCTGCGCGACCATGTCCGGGTGGGCGACTACGGCGAGCCGACCGCGTCAGGATTGTGGGGCGAGCCGTACAAGGCGGGGAGCGACGTGGCCTTCCTGGTCGCCTCCGGGGTGCTGCTGTGGCTGGTGGCGCGGCGCCGCCCCGCCGCACCGGTGCGGGTGTGGCTGCTGCCGGCGCTGCTCGGGCTCGCCGGTCCCGGGGTGGCGCTTGGACTGCGGCGCGGGTCGCCGGTACGGGACCGCCGCGGACGTGGCGCGCAACCCGGGCGCCGGCCGCGCGCTTCTACCGGCGACGCGGGATGCGGATCGTTCGCGTGACGCCGGGCGCTGTCGACGACTCCCGCCGGCTCAAGCCGTCGATCCCGGCGGTCGGCGCGTACGGCATCCGGCTGCGCGACGAGCTGACCCTCGAACTGGTGCTCTGAGACCATGGGCACGTGCCGCTGCAGAACCGGGTGATGCCCACCGGGGAGATCGTCGCCGATCCGGGGCGCGGCACGCTGACCGGTAACCGCGGCTGCCTGCACACGCCCGACGGTCGGCTGGGGGTGTCCCGCTGGCGCTCCAAACTATGGATCTGTTGCACCCTCGACTGGCGCGGCCGGCGGCGCGACCCCATGCCGCCCGGGCGCTGGACGATGCTGTTCTTCCTCGACGAGGCGACCGCGCTGGCCGCCGGGCACCGGCCCTGCGCCTACTGCCGGCGCGCCGACTACCTCGCCTTCGCCGAGGCGTGGCGGCGGGCGCGGGGCCTCGACCGGCGACCGAGGGCCGTCGAGCTGGACGCCGTGCTGCACGCCGAGCGGGTCGAGTCGCGCTCGCGCCGCCAGGTCACCCGGCCGGTACCCGCCGGTGAGCTGCCCGACGGCGCGATGGTCCGCGACCGGGGCGTTCTCGGCCTGGTCGCCGGCGGACTGCTCCTGCCCTGGTCCTTCGCGGGCTACGGGGCACCGGAGTCGCTGGCCAGCCGGGAGCCCGTGGACCTGCTCACCCCGCCGTCGATCGTGGCCGCTATCCGCTCCGGGTACCGGCCCGCGCTGCACCCGTCGGCGTCGCTCAGGCGCTCAGCCGGTCCTGCGGCGGCCCGGCCGTCAGCCGCGCCTGGGTGAGCAGCGCGGTGACGGCGACCAGCATGTCCGGGCCGACCCGCTGCCGATGCAGCGCGGTGAGCAGGTAGTGGCCGAGCAGGTTGCGGCCCTGGACCGGCAGCGCGGCGATCGGCAGCGCGGCCAGCAGGCGGTGCACCCGTTCCGGGGCGGGACCGTCGGGGGCCGCGCCCAGTACCGCGGCGAGCTGGCGCTCGCGTACCGGCAATCCGGTTGCGGGGAAGTAGGGCCGCAGCAGCGGATCGGCCTGGACCCGGCGGTGGAAGTCGGCGACGGCCGGCGCGATGGACGCGCGTCCGGCCGCTCGCGGGGACTGTGTACCCATTGCGACCCCCTGCCCGCCGGGTGAGGAGAAACCCCCGGCAGAGGGTTCAACGGCCGAGCACCGGATCGGTGACGAGCGGTCCGGCGGCCGTCAGGAGGTCCGGCCGGCCTCGTCGAGCTGGTCCTTCCAGTAGACCCACAGCTCGGTGAGCCAGCCCTGCAACGCGACGAACCGGTCGGTGCGCAGCCGGTACACCGTGCCATGCCGGTCGACGGTCGCGGTCTCGACCAGCCCGCGCTCGGTCAGTTCGCGCAGGTGGCGCCCGGTCGCCGGCCGGCTGGTACCGGCGAGTGCCGCGAGTTCGCCGGTACGCATCGGCCGCTCGGCGAGCAGCTCGACGGCCCGACGCCGGCCCGGGTCGCCGAGCGCGACCAGGGTCTGCTGGATCTCTTTGGTCACGGGCACATCCTTCGCAGGCGCGCGGGTCCGGGTCAAGTCGCGATCGACCCACCCGCGGCGCCCGACCGCTGTACGCCAAGGAAGGTTCACATCGCGTTAACCCAGTACCGGGCTGCCGGTCCTAGGGTCATGAGACGTGGTATTCGCTGGTCAGCCGACCATGGACCGGTCCGGAGACGACCGGTCGATGGGGGCGCACACCTCTCCGACGGGCGAGCAGCCGCAGGCCGCGGGTCCGCGCATCCGGGTCCGGTACGACGGGGTGACCTACTCGGCGGAGCCGATCGCGAAGGGCGCGGCGTACGAGATCTTCGGTACCGATCCGGCGCCGGGGTTCCTGCCCAATCCCCGCCCGGGCGCCCGCAAGCCGTTCCGCCGGTTCGTGCCGGCCGCCGAGGTCGACGTCATCGAGGGACATCCGCCGACGCCGTCGGACCAGCCGCTGTTCGCACCGCTGTCGCGGAGCCTGAGCTGGCCGGTCGCGCACCGGATGAGCCAGTCGCCGCACGGCGGGAACGGCGGCGAGACGGTCGCGCAGATCCGGCGCAGCGCGACCATCGTCCGGGGCACCCGGATGGTGAAGATCCTCTCCGGGCGGCAGCTCGCCGGCTTCCTGCGCGGCTGGCTGCCCCAGGGGTTCTGCTACCGCGAGTTCGACATCGCCCACCTGCGGACCCCGACCGACCTCGCGATCCTGCGCAGCGACGCCGAGGACGGCGCGCGCGAACCGGCGGTCTTCGCGGTGCGCTGGCGTGCGATCGACGCGGCCGACTACGAGGTCCCGACCGTCGACGAGTTTGCCGGGCTGACCCGGATGCCGCCCGGCGACCGGGTCGGCTCGCCGGTGCTCGGCACCGGGTTCGCGCCGTCCGGGCAGCACATGATCCCGGAGTTCGTGACCGCGCACATGGCCGACATCCCGTTGACCGCCTTCGCCGAACTCGTCGCGTACACCCAGGACGGCACCGAAGTCGTGCTCTACACCTACCTCCCGGAGCAGCGCGGCTGGAGCCGGATGTCCGGGCCGCAATGGCGGTGGCTCTACGCCGGGGTACCGGGAGTGGAGTTCGAGCAGGAGATGTACGCGGTACCGACGGCACCGGCCAGGCTGGTCGGCATCTACCGGGGCGAGGAGTACGAGGCGATCGCCGACCCGCCGGACGAGTTCCGGGTGCTCGCCAAGACCCGAGCCGCCCGGTACCCGGTGCAGGCGCTCGGCCGCCGCACGCCGTACGTGAGCTGGCGCGGGGTGCCGTGCACGGTGATACGCGACGAGGGCGAGTGGCTGCGGCTGCGGCTGATCCGGCCGGCGTCCGACACGGTGACCCAGGTCCGCGCGAACTGCGTGGAGCGGGGCGTCTACGAGGCGTGGGCGCCGCGCGGGGAGACGAGCGGCCCACGCAACGTGGACGTCTGGTACGACCTCGGCGGCAGCGCGGCGGCCGCCGGCCCGGGCCAGCCGGCCCTCGCCCGGGGCACCGGCGCGGACGCGGCCACCGGTGCCCTGGCGAGCTGATCAGCCGCCGAGCCGGGCCAGCTCCTCGTCCACAATGGACGGATCGAGCTTCTTGAACACCGGCTTCGGCGGCTCGACCTTGCGGCCGACCTCGACCGGTACCGACTCCCAGCGGGCGCCCTGCGTGTAGTCGCCGGTGAGGACCGGGTACCCCGGCCCGCCGTCCAGGTCCTCGACCTCCACGATGGACGGCATCGGCGCGTGTACCCCGACCCCGCCCAGCAGCTCGTGGATCTTCTGCGCCGAGTGCGGCAGGAACGGGGTCAGCAGCGTGTTGCAGTCGCTGACCACCTGCAGCGCCACGTGCAGGATGGTACCCAGCCGCTCCGGGTCATCCTTGATCTTCCACGGCGCCTGGTCCGACAGGTACCGGTTGGCCTCGGCCACCACCCGCATGGCCTCGGTGATCGCCTGCTTCTGCCGGTGCCGCTCGATCAAGCCGCCGACGGTCGCGAAGGCGTCCCGCGCGGTACGCAGCAGGCTCTGGTCGGCCTCGCTCAGCGGGCCGGCCGGCGGGATCGCGCCGAAGTTCTTCGCCGCCATCGACACCGACCGGTTGACCAGGTTGCCCCAGCCGGCGACCAGTTCGTCGTTGTTGCGCCGGAGGAACTCCGACCAGGTGAAGTCGGTGTCCGTGGTCTCCGGCCCGGCCACCGCGATGAAGTACCGCAGCGCGTCCGCGTCGTACCGGGACAGGAAGTCGCGCACGTAGATGACGACCGCGCGGGACGAGGAGAACTTGCGTCCCTCCATGGTGAGGAACTCGCTGGACACGATCTCGGTGGGCAGCGCCAGCGCGCCGTACCCGCCGGGCTCGCCGCCCTTGGACCCCTCGCCGTTGTACCCGAGCAGCTCGGCCGGCCAGATCTGGGCGTGGAAGGTGATGTTGTCCTTGCCCATGAAGTAGTACGACCTGGCATCCTGCCCCCCGGCGGACCACCACCGGCGCCAGGCCTCCGGGTCGCCCGAGCGCCGGGCCCACTCGACGGTCGCCGACAGGTACCCGACGACGGCGTCGAACCACACGTACAGGCGCTTGTTCGGGTTGTCCTCCCAGCCGGGCAGCGGTACCGGGATGCCCCAGTCGATGTCTCGGGTCATCGCCCGTGGGCGCACGTCGTCGAGCAGGTTCAGCGAGAACTTCAGCACGTTCGGCCGCCAGTCGGTGCGCGTGCCCAGCCACTCCGACAGCGCCTCGGACAGCGCCGGCAGGTCGAGGAAGAAGTGCTCGGTCTCGATGAATTCCGGGGTCTCGCCATTGATCCGCGAGCGCGGGTTGATCAGGTCGATCGGGTCGAGCTGGTTGCCGCAGTTGTCGCACTGGTCGCCCCGGGCCTCCGGGTACCCGCAGATCGGGCACTGCCCCTCGATGTACCGGTCGGGCAGCGTCCGGCCGGTCGACGGCGAGACCGCGCCCTGGGTGACCTCCCTGATCATGTATCCGTTCGCGTGTACCTGGCGGAACAGCTCCTGCGCCACCGCGTAGTGGTTGCGGGTGGTGGTCCGGGTGAACAGGTCGTAGGACAGCCCGAGCGCGTGCAGGTCCTCGACGATCAGGCGGTTGTACCGGTCGGCCAGCTCCCGCGGGCTGACCCCCTCCTTCTCCGCCTGTACCAGGATCGGCGTGCCGTGCTCGTCGGTACCCGACACCATGAGCACGTCGTGACCGGCCATCCGCATGTACCGGCTGAACACGTCGGAGGGCACCCCGAAGCCGGACACATGGCCGATGTGGCGCGGGCCGTTGGCGTAGGGCCAGGCGACCGCGGCGAGAACGTGACTCATGGCCGTCAGCCTAGTGGCGACGCTTGCGGAGCGGCTAACGATAAGCATTCGACGAGTGACCGGCCATCCGGGCCAGCCAACCGATATGCGACACGCCCGGTGGGTACGTGGGCCGGCCGGGCGGGGAGCGGTCCAATGACAGGTATGACGGAAATGTTCGGCAGGTCCGAGCCGCGCCACTGGGCCGGCCCGGAGGAGGACCTCGCCGACGGGCCGACCGACCCCGACGTCATCGCGGGTACCGACCTGAGCCTGCCGCGGTCGCCGGTACCGTTCGAATCCGCGGAGCAGCCGGGTACCTGGCACCTGCTCGACCGCAACGGGCGACTGCGGGCCGCCGCGGCCTTCCCGCCGTTCGCCCCGTACCCGGCCGGTCCGGTGTCCGTCGCGGAGCGCGGGTACGGATGGCACCCGACCCGAGTCGCGGCGCCGCCGCCCCGCCCGCGCAGCCCCCTGGCTGGCCTCGCCTGGCTGGTCGTACTCGGCCTGCTGGCCGCCTTCTTCAGCTGGTTCTCCGCCGAGCCGCTGTGGTTGTCGCTCGGCCACGGCGTGTCCGGTACCGCCACCGTGGTGAGCTGCTCGGTGCACGGCATCGAGGGTCGCTGCGCGGACTTCACCCCGGCCGACGGCGCGTACCCGGCGACCCGGGTCGCCCTGCTCGGCGTGGGCCGGGTCGCCGCCGGTCGGCAGGTATCCGCCCGGATGGTGTCCTCACGCGGCTGGCAGGCGTACGCGGGCGACCGGACCGGCCTGTACCTGCGCTGGATCCCGGGGCTCCTGCTGGTGGTGCTGTGCGGCCTGGGCATCGCGTGGGGTACGGGCGCCACCCGGCTGCCCGGCCGCGGTCGGGCGTTCGCGGTGCTGGCCTGCCTGGCCGGCCCGATCCTGCTCGCCGCCGGCCTGTTCGCCGCCGCCTGGTGACCAAACCGGCTCCGGCGGCGCTCAGCCGGAGCTTCTGAGGCTGTGCTCGCCTCCGCCACAAACCGGCTCCGGCTGCGCTCAGCCGGAGACGACGAGGTTGTAGACCTCCCGCCGGGGAAGGCCGTGGGCCCGGGCCACGGTCGCGATGGCGTCCCGCCGGGCGGTACCCTCCGCCTCCAGTTCGGCGACCTCGGCCCGCAGGTCGGCGTCGGTCGGGCGCACCGCGGCGGCCTCCGGAGCCCCCGCGACCACCAGCGTGATCTCCCCACGCGGCGGGTCCCCGGCGGCCCGGTCGGCGAGGTCGCCCAGGGGCAGCCGGACGACCTCTTCGTAGGTCTTCGTCAGCTCGCGGCACAGCGCGGCCGGTCGGTCGGCGCCGAGCGCCGCGGCGAGGTCGGCCAGGGTGGCGGCGACCCGGTGCGGCGCCTCGAAGAAGACCAGCGTGCGCGGCTCAGCGGCGAGCGCGGCCAGCCGGGACCGGCGCTCGGCCGGCCGGCGGGGCGGGAATCCCTCGAAGCAGAACCGGTCGCTGGGCAGGCCGGACAGGGCCAGGGCGGTGGTCACGGCGCTCGGGCCGGGCGCCGCGGTGACCGCGATGCCCGCATCGACGGCAGCCCGGACCAGCCGGTACCCGGGGTCCGAGACGCTCGGCATCCCGCCGTCAGTGATCAGCGCGACCTGCGCGCCGGAGCGGAGCGCCTCGACCAGTTCGGGCGTACGGCGCTCCTCGTTCCCCTCGAAGTACGAGACGATCCGGTTCGGCAGATCGGCGCCGACGTCCCGCGCCAGCCGCGCCAGGCGGCGGGTGTCCTCGGCCGCGACCAGGTCGGCCTCGGCAAGCGCGGTGCGGAGCCGGGCCGAGGCGTCGGCCGGGTTGCCGAGGGGAGCCCCCACCAGCACCAGCCGTCCCACCTGTCGCGCGCCGTCCACCGCCCACCTCCGGCCTGCCTGGTATCGAGCGCCGCCTCTGCCTGGCCGAGCCCGCGCGGTGGCGCCGGTGGCTGCCGCCGGCGCCCGCCGACCTCTACGATCGCAGGCGTGACTTCGGCAGTGGTGACCGAGCCCGAGCCGCACGCGGCGCAGGAGGCTCCGGCCGTGACGGTACCCGAGACGACCCGGCGGCGCCTGGCGCCACCGATGCCCCGGGACGGACTGTGGTCCTGGCTGGCCACGGCCGGCGTGGTACTGATCGCCGGGGTCCTGCGGCTGGTGAACCTCGGCAAGCCGAAGGGTCAGATCTTCGACGAGATCTACTACGCGGTCGACGCGCTGCACCTGCTGCAGCACGGCGTCGAGTGGGACACGAACAACAACAACGGTTCGTTCGTGGTACACCCGCCGCTCGGTAAGTGGATCATCGGCCTGGGCGAGAAGATCTTCGGGTACAACGAGTTCGGCTGGCGGATCTCGGCGGCCGTCGCCGGTACCATCGCCGTCCTGCTCGTCACCCGGCTCGCCCGACGGCTGTTCCGGTCCACCGTGCTGGGCTGCGCGGCCGGGCTGCTGATGGCGCTGGACGGCATGGAGTTCGTGCTGTCCCGGGTCGCGCTGCTGGACATCTTCCTGCTGCTGTTCGTGCTCGCCGGCTTCTCCTGCCTGGTCATGGACCGGGACCAGCGCCGCCGCCGCTGGCTGCGGGCGCTGGAGGCCGGGCTCGACCCGACCCGTCCCGGCCGCGAGGGCCGCCCGCCGTTCGAGGTGCCGTGGTGGCGGCTGGCCGCGGGCGTGATGACCGGCTGCGCGATGGCGGTCAAGTGGAGCGCGCTGTGGTACATCGTGCTGTTCGTCGTCCTCATCTACCTGTGGGAGGTGGGGGCCAGGAAGAGCGCGGGGGTACCGCACCGGTTCCGGGACACGCTGCTGGACGAGACGGGCTGGGTCGCGCTGTTCGGCCTCGTGATCGTCCTGGTGTACCTGTCGTCCTGGACCGGCTGGTTCATCAGCGACCACGGCTGGGACCGGCACTGGCTGCGCGACCACGGCCACGGCGAGCCGCCGATCATCGGTGCCCTGGTCAACCTGTACCAGTACCACCATGAGGCGCTGCACTTCCACAACACACTAAACAGCTCGCACCCCTACCAGTCGTGGCCGTGGCAGTGGCTCCTGCTCGGCCGGCCGGTGGCGTTCTACTACAACAGCGCCGGCCCGTGCGCGTCGGCGAGCTGCTCGTCCGAGGTGCTCCTGCTCGGTACCCCGATCCTGTGGTGGTCGTTCATCCCGGCGCTGTTCGGCCTGGCCTGGTTCGGTGTCAGCCGGCGGGACTGGCGGGCGCTGGCCATCGGGCTCGGCGTGGTGGCCGGCATCGTGCCGTGGTTCCCGTGGGAGTTCGACCACCGGACGATGTTCTACTTCTACGCCGCCCCGGCGGAGCCGTTCCTCATCCTGACCGTGGTCTACGTGCTGGGGGCGTTGATCCGCGGACCGGCCCGCATTGGCGTGACCCACTCGCCGGGCGGCCTGGAGCTGCTGGATCCGGCGGACCGCCGGCTGATGGGCGCCGTCTTCGCCGGCGCCTACGTGCTCGCGGTGGCGGTGATCTTCTGGTACTTCCATCCGATCTACGTCGGCGACGTGATCACCTACGCCCAGTGGCAGGCGCGCATGTGGCTGGGCGGCCGTTGGATCTGATCAGGCGTCGAACAGGACGCTCACCGATTCACCGTTGTGGATACGCCGGATCGCCTCGGCCAGCGCCGGGGCGACTGACAGGACTCTGAGCTTGGGTATCCGCTTCGCCTCGGGGATCGGCACCGTGTTGGTGCACACGATCTCCAGTACGTCGTCCTGGCCGCCGATGCGCTCGAGTGCGTCCCCGGCGAACAGTCCGTGCGTGCAGGCCACCCGGATCGAGTTGACCTTCAGCTCGCGCAGCCGTTCGAGCAGCTCCAGTACCGTGCTACCGCGGGCGATCTCGTCGTCCAGCACGATGACGTCCCGGCCGGTGACGTCGCCGATCACCGCGCTGATGCTGACCCGGTCGTCGGGGAACCGCTGCTTGGCGCCCGCCGCGACGGGTACCCCGAGGAGCCGGGCGAAGTGGGCCGCCGGCTTGGCGTTGCCGAGGTCGGGGGAGACCACGACCGCGTTTCCCAGCGGGTACCGGCGGAAGTGGGCGGCCAGTTCCCGCAGCGCGTGCAGGTGGTCCACCGGCACGCTGAAGAACCCATGTACCTGCGGTGAGTGCAGGGTCATCGCGAGTACCCGGTTGGCCCCGGCCGAGACCATGAGGTCGGCCACGAGCCGGCCGCCGATCGAGATGCGGGGAGCGTCCTTCTTGTCCGAGCGCGCATAGGCGTAGTGCGGGAGAACGACCGTCGTGCGGGCGGCCGAGGCGCCCCGGGCCGCGTCCAGCATGAGCAGCAGCTCGACGAGGTGCTCCTGAACCGGCGGTACCAGCGGCTGGATCAGGAAGACGTCACGCTCCCGGCAATTGGCCAGCAGCTGGACCTCCAGGCAGTCGTTCGCGAAGCGGTGCAGCGCGACCGGATGCAGTGTTGTGGCGAGCCGCTCGCAGATCTCGACAGCCAGCTCCCGGTGCGCCGACCCGCTGAACACGGCGATGTCCTCGTGCACGCCGCCAATCTACTGCCCGCCGGCGTTTTGCACTCCATCCACCGGAATTGGCGTTGAACCGCACTCGGGACTCCGGTAGACCAGGTGTCGGAGCGACAGCAAACGTTTGCAAGCTGTTGCAGAGCGATGGCCATTCCGGGCGGCGGGCCCGGGATGGCCACCGACAGAGGGCCCCCGATGGCCGGCGGTGGGGACGGCACCGCCGGCCATCGGGCTCCGTCACGCCGGCGACCCGTTCATTGCGACCCGCCTCCGTCCGGACGGGGATTGCGCCACATCGGGTACATGGCCGGCCCGTCGGGAGCGATCAGGAATGGATCGCCACGGTCCCGCCACCCGTTGAGCCGGTAGAAGTCGTAGCTGTGC
This sequence comes from uncultured Micromonosporaceae bacterium, assembly GCA_964645345.1. Taxonomy (GTDB): domain Bacteria; phylum Actinomycetota; class Actinomycetes; order Mycobacteriales; family Micromonosporaceae; genus Rugosimonospora. Next base: position 23,083 of record CAZYCD010000020.1, on the reverse strand, counting down.
CAGCTGGCTGCTTCCAGGTAGGCGGGCAGGTTGCGGGCGTCGAGAGTGCGGTGATGGTGCTCCATCAGCCGGGTACCGAGACCCCAGCGCTGCCGTGACGGGTGTACCGCCAGGAAGGCGAGGAACTCGTGCCGGACGTGTACCGGGTGGTGCGCGCCGAGGACGTTCTCGAACGAGCGGAACCGGTCGACCCAGGGGCCGGCCAGCCGCTGCAGCCGGGCCTCGTAGTCGGGCAGGGTCGGCACGCTTCCCTCGACGGGTAGCCAGACCGCGACCGCGTCCCGCTGCGGTGTGGTGTGCACCTGGCCCGCGTGTACCCCGAGCTCGACCTGGAGTGTGAAGTAGGCGGGGAACACGTGCCGGCGGGCCTCCAGGTCGGGTACGAGCCACAGGTTCTGCTCCAGGTCGGCGAAGGCGTCGGCGATCAGCCTCCCCAGCCGGTGCGCGTCCGCCATGGTGGCCCGTTCCACGCCGGGGCTGGCGGTACCGGCCGTGGCGTCGAGAGTCGGGCCGCCCATCACCGGACCCCTTCCGGCAGCGGCCCGACCGTGGCGGCGCCGGGGGTGGCCGGCCGGTGGTGCACGATCTGCGCGTACAGGGCGGGGCGTTGGTGTTTGAGGTACCAGCCGCGCAGCACGCCCAGGACAGCGGGGATGAGGAAGCTGGCCGGCCACAGCCAGGCTTCCGGGGAGCCGGGCGGGATGTTGAGGATGGTGGCGTAGTTGGTGGCGACCAGGTACACCATCACCGCCAGCGCGATCGCGGCGACCACGGGTGCGAGTAGGCGGGTACCGGGGCCCTCGCGGTGGGGGTCGCGCCAGAAGTAGCGGGCGACGGAGACCGCGGTGGCGGCGAGGAGGAGGAAGACGCCGAAGCCGCCGGCGTTACCCAGCCGGTAGAACATGCCGAGGACCGGGTCCCACCCGGCGGCCACCACCGCCACGATCGTGGCCAGGGCCAGCAGGGTTTGGGTCAGCGAGGCCACCCAGGGGGCGTCGAAGCTGTTGGTACGGGCCAGGGATGCGGGCAGGACCCGCTGCTTGCCCAGCCCGTACAAGTACTGGACGGTGGCGTTGTGGAAGGCCAAAAGGGCGGCGCCGATCGACAGCAGTAGTTGGACGTGGACGAAGGTGACCAGGGCACCGGTGCCGCCCAGGGCGAAGGCGGCGTTCGGGTCGGCGGCGGCCTGCGCCGTCTTGTCGCCGTAGAACACCTGGTAGGACCAGGAACCCAGCAGGTACACCAGGGTGACCGTGACCAGTACCCCGATCGAGGCGGCCAGCATGGTGCGGCGGCCGTCGCGGACCAGGGTGGCGTAGGTGGCGGCCTGCTCGACCCCGGTCAGGCCGAGCACGACGATGCCGAACGCGGCCGACGCCCCACCCACCGCCAGCAGGCGCGGGTCGAACCCGGCCAGGGTGACGTGCCCGCCGGCCGGGTGCTGGACGCCGCGCACCGCCAGCACCAGGATGCTGACCATTTCCAGGGCGACCATCGGGGCCAGTACCCACGCGCCGATGTCCACCCGCGCCACCCCGAGCACGGCCACCACCAGGGCGGCGAGGATGGCCCACGCCCACCACGGCCAGCCGACCCAGCCGGCGACGAGGTCGTGCATGGACTGGCCGAACAGCCCGTACAACCCGATCTGCAACTCGCAGTACGCCACCGCGGCGACCAGGGCACCGGCCACCCCCACCGGGCGGTTGAGCCCGATGCTGATGTACGCGAAGAACCCGCCCGGCTCCCGTACATGCTTGGCCATCGTCAAATAAGCCAGCAGGAACACCGCCATCACCGCGGCGACGATCCCGAACGCCAACGGGATCGCCCGCAGGCCGCTGGCCGCGTACGCCACCGGAATCACCCCGGCCACCACCACCAACGGAGTCACCGCCGCCAGCAACAAACCGGACAGCGGCACCACTCCCAACCTGCCCCTGGCCAGCATCGCGCCGACCCTCGACGACCCGTACGTGGACGCCATGAACCATCACTCCCATCACAGAGGGGTTGTGCCTGAAGGGAATTTCGCGGTGAAGGCTTGCGCGGTTCAGCCGGTGTGGGTCATCACCGCGTTGTCCGCCGCCGCCCTGGTCTGCTCCACCAGCAACCGCAGCGGCTCGTCCAGACCGGCGACGGCGTCGGCCAGGACGCGGGTTGCGCCGACCGGGTCCGGCAGGTCGGCGACCACCACCCGGGTCAGCTGCACGGCGTCGACCAGGCCGATGACCAGCCGTTCCTGCATTCCCGGGTGCGGGTCGAGCTGGCGGGCGACCCGACGCAAGGTCTGGCGGGCGCCGTCGGCCTCCACCACGTTCGCCGGCACCCACGCCCGCACCAGCCGGCCCGACCACAGGCTGCGCCGGAGCTCCGCGACCAGCCAGTCATCGTCGGCCAACCGCTGCGCCACCAATGCGGCCGCGTCCGCGGCCAACACGGTCAGCCAGTCCAGCACCGGCCTCGGTGCATGGTCGCGGGCGACCAGTTCCCGGGTGTCCCACACCATGCGGTCCGGGAACAGCTCGACGCCGTCAACGCCGCACCACGAGCACGGCTCGCCGGCGAGCTCGGGCGACACCGCCCGCTGCGACTCCACACACCGGCCCATGATCGCCAGGCCGCCGCTGTGATGCCGCACCCTACGCAGGTACGGCTGGCGAGCGGTCGCCCGTACCATCCCGTCGACTATCTCCGCCAGGCCGCCGAGCAGCAGCTCGCCAACCAGCGCGGCGGCCAACCCCAGACCCAGCTGGCGCGGCCCCAGGCGCGTCCGGCCCGTCGCCGGGTCGTGGCCGATCAGGTACAGCCGGTCTGCGGCCCGCTCCACCTCACGCACCACCACGGCCACCCTTCGTGAACACCGGGCCGGGGCTGGCCGCCAGCGTCGGGGTCACGTCAAGCAGCCACCAGCGACCCGACCGGTCCACCGCGAAGTCCAACGCCGCCTGGCGCAGCCGCAGTACCGCCAGCAGTCGCCGTACCGATCGGGCTACGCCCACCGGCGCCACCACCGTCCGGTACGCGGCCGGGTCCAGCCGCCGGTCCGGGCGCGGCGACTCGATCAGCGTGGCGGAGATGACTCCACCCGTGACCGTCAACCGCACCCGTGGGCGGGTCTCGATGCGTTGCCGGGTCGGTCGCATCGGCCGTACCCACGCCGCCCGCCCGGCCTTCGGGCGCGGCTCGAGTCCCGCCACGGCAGTGTCCGTCGGATTGGTCAGGTACGAGCCGGTCTCGGCCAACCAGCCGAAGCGCCGTGAGGCCATGACGGGAATCCCCCTTTCGAGTCGCTGGCACGAGTGCGGCCGCCCGTCGAGGTACCGGGTCGGGCGTGGTACCGAGGTTCGCGCCGCGATCGCCGCCGCTGACGGATCGGTCGACGCCGTCAGGCCGGCGTTCGGCGGGTCGCGAGTTCGACGGGGAGCCGGTCGGGGCCGCGGCGCCGCCGGGTGTAGGCGATGACGAGGCCCCGCTCGGCCAGGCGCGCGCGGTTGCACGGGTACCGGTCGCCGCACTGGCAGCGGCCGTCGGGCTCCCAGCGGTGCTCCTGACGCAGCGCGTGCGAGACCCGCCAGAGCAGCGGATCGGCGCAGCCCGGCGGCGGCTGCTCGGGCGGTTCCTCGGCGTCGAAGGACAGGCTGACCATGCGAAGCTCCCCAGGACACGGACGGGGTGCGGCGGCCCGGCGGGGCAACAGCGGCGACCATTGACTGCCGCCGGGGTACCGATCCGCCGCACCCCGTATTGGTACGGACGCACCGGTCGGGCCGCTCCCGACGCCGACCGTCGCATCCGGTTGAGTCACTATAACTACGTACCTACGTAGATACAATACGAGGACATGATGTGCGTACGTAGCGTCATGGTCATGATCGATCCGACGTCGGACCGGGCCCAGTACCGCCAGATCGCCGACGACCTGCGCGCTGCGATCCTGTCCGGCCGACTGGTCCACGGTGACCGCGTGCCCAGCGAGGAGCGGCTGTGCCAGGAGCACGGCGTGAGCCGGACGACCGTCCGCAAGGCGATCGACGTGCTCAAGAGTGAGGGGCTGGTGGAGGTGCGTGCGCCGCGTGGCACCTTCGTGCGTAACGCTCCACCGACGGAGACCGTGCAGTTGCGCCGCGGCGACCGGGTGCGGACCCGGATGCCGATCCCCGGCGAGCGGCTGGAACTGGATATGCGGGAGGGTGTGCCGCTGCTCATCATCATCCGCACGGACGGCAGGGAGGAGCAGTATCCCGGTGACCGGACACAGGCGCAGCAGGGCCCGGCGGGCAAGTGAGCCCGGGACGTGGCCGCGATGACGCGGGCTGAACGGCGCCGTGAGGAGCCGCCCCCGCCGCCCGAGCCGCTGCGCGTGCCGGTGCCCGACAGCCACACCCACCTCGACCTGATCGGGGGGGATCCGGTCGGGGACATCGCGGCGGCCCGGGCCGTCGGCGTGGACCGGCTCGTGCAGGTCGGCGTCGACCTCGAATCGTCGCGATGGGCGGTGCGGCTGGCCCGCGCGCAGCCGGCCGTGCTCGCGACAGTCGCGCTGCACCCGAACGAGGCGCCCCGGCTCGCCGACCTCGACGAGGCGCTGCGCGCGGTGGAGGAACTGGCCGCCGAACCTCGGGTGCGCGCGATCGGTGAGACCGGCCTGGACCATTTCCGTACCGGGGCCGACGGACGGGCCGCCCAGGAGCACAGCTTCCGCGCCCACATCGCGATCGCACGGCGGGCGGGCAAGGCCCTGATGATCCATGATCGGGACGCGCACCGGGACGTGCTCCGGGTGCTCGACGAGGAGGGCGCGCCGGACACCGTGGTGATGCACTGCTTCTCGGGCGACCGGGAGTTCGCCGCGGCATGCGTGCGCCGCGGGTTCGTACTCTCCTTCGCCGGCACGGTGACCTTCAAGAACGCGGAGAACCTGCGCGAGGCCGCCCGGGTCACCCCGCCGGGCCAGATGCTGGTCGAGACGGATGCGCCCTACCTGACACCGATGCCGCACCGCGGCCGGCCGAACGCGCCCTACCTCATCCCGCTCACCGTCCGGTCGCTCGCCGAAAGCACCGGGCGTGACCTGGACGAGCTGTGTGCCGACATCTCCACGACCGGCGAGCGCGTCTTCGGCGGTTGGGGTGTCGGTTGATGCAGTTTTCTGCACCACTTGACTGCACCCACTGTGGTGCAATGTCAAGCCCATGCGGAGGACCAGCGTCACTCTGACCGAGGCCCAGGAGCGTGCCATCGCCGACTTCGCGCGGCCCGGCCCCTACCGGGACGAGCTCACGGCCTGGGCGCGCAGCCGCGACATCGAGCTGGGCGAGTCGTTCTCTGAGGCCACGCTGGTGCGGCTGCTGATCGACGCCGGGATCGAGCATGTCCGCAACCGCTCGTTCGAGGTCGCCTACACAGAGCTGGCCGGCGTCTACGTGGAGGAGGGGCTGCCGCACGAGCTGGCCGCGTTGCGCAGGGAGTCGCTGGCCACCGGGCGGGAGGGCGTCGACCGCGGCGGGGTCGCGGAGGGCGGCAGGGGCGCCGGCGTCGGAGGCGTCGGGAGCGGAGGCGTCCCGGGCGGAGCGGGCACGGGGGCGCGGCGTTGACCGCGAAGGTCAGCCAGCTCACCGCGGGGCGCGCACTCGGGCCACGCCGGGGCCAGGTCTACCGGCTGGACGTCCCCGGCGTCGGTCGGCGGCCGTGGCTGGTGGTCTCCGGCAACGGGATCAACCTCACCGCCGCGGTACCGCACGTGATCGCGGTGCGCATCTAAACCACGGTACGCGAGCGGCACCTGCCGACCGTGGTGCGGCTCGGGCCGCACGAGCCCATCGGCGGCTGCGTGCTCGCGGCGACCGTCACCCAGGTGCGGCGGGACTGGTTCGTCGAGCCGGCAGGGGTGCTGACCGGCGCCACGATGCGCAGCGTCGACCACGCGCTCGGCGAGGCGCTCGGCCTGCGCTGAGCGGCCGCAGGCGGACCCGTAGGCTGGTGGATCGTGACCGGTCTGCTCGGCCCCGCGGAGATCCGGGAGTTGGCGGCGCGGCTCGACGTCACGCCGACCAAGACCCTCGGGCAGAACTTCGTGCACGACCCGAACACCGTCCGGCGGATCGTCCGGGCCGCCGGCCTGGACCCGGCGGACATCGTCATCGAGGTCGGGCCGGGCCTCGGCTCGCTGACCCTCGGCCTGCTGCCGGCCGCCGCGCACGTGTACGCCGTGGAGATCGATCCGGTACTGGCGGGGCAACTGCCCGTGACGGTACGCGACCGGGTACCCGGCCTGGCCGACCGGCTGACGGTACTCGGCAAGGACGCGCTCAAGCTGTCCGCCACGGATGTCGACGAGCCGACCGCGCTGGTCGCCAACCTGCCGTACAACGTCGCGGTACCGGTCGTCCTCCACCTGTTGGCCGTCCTGCCGTCGCTGCGGCACGGCCTGGTCATGGTGCAGAAGGAGGTCGCCGATCGGTTGACGGCCGGCCCCGGGTCGCGCACCTACGGGGTACCGAGTGCGAAGCTCGCCTGGTACGCGAGCGCGGGTACCGCCGGCCGGGTGCCGCCCAGCGTCTTCTGGCCGGTACCCAATGTGGACTCGGGCCTGGTCGCGTTCACGTGCCGGCGGCCGCCGGCCGGGGCCGATCGGCGCGACACCTTCGCGGTGATCGACGCGGCCTTCGCCCAACGGCGCAAGACGCTCCGCGCGGCGCTGGCCGGCTGGGCCGGGAGCGCCAACCGGGCGGCCGGGATCCTGACCGCGGCGGGGGTCGACCCCGGCGCGCGGGGGGAGTCCCTCACCATAGAGCAGTTCGCCGCGATCGCCGCGGCCGCGCGTGCGCCGGTCGGCGCAGAGGGAGCCGCATGAGCGCGTCAACGGGCGGCGCCGCATGACCGAGCCGCTGTTCGAGGAGGCCCGGCCGAGGATGGGCGCCTCCGGCTCGGTACGCGTGCGGGTACCGGCGAAGATCAACCTGCACCTCGGCGTCGGTCCGCTGCGCCCGGACGGTTACCACGAGCTGACCACCGTGTACCAGGCCGTCTCGCTCTACGACGAGGTCACCGCGCGGCGGGGCGACCAGCTCACCCTGACCATGGAGGGGGAGGGCGCCGGTTCCCTTCCGCTGGACGGCTCCAACCTCGTGCTGCGGGCCGCCCGGGCGCTGGCCGAGCACACCGGGGTACCGGCGCATGCCCGCCTGCACCTGCGCAAGCAGATCCCGATCGCCGCCGGGCTGGCCGGCGGCAGCGCGGACGCCGCCGCCGCGCTGGTCGCCTGTGACGCCCTGTGGGAGACCGGGCTCGACCGCGACGAGTTGGCGGAGGTCGCCGCCTCCGTCGGCTCGGACGTGCCGTTCCTGGTCCTCGGCGGCACCGCACTGGGCACCGGGCGGGGCGAGACGGTCAGCCCGGTGCTGGCCCGGCCCTCATCCTGGCACTGGGTTGTGGCCGCGGCCGAGGGTGGATTGTCCACTCCGGACGTTTACGGCGAGCTGGACCGGCTGCGCGCGGAGGGCGGCGCGCCGATGCCCCTCGGCCCGACCGACGACCTGCTCGCCGCGTTGCGCCAGCGTAGCCCGGCCGTGCTCGGCGCCGTGCTGGGCAACGACCTGGAGGCCGCCGCCCTGTCGCTGCGCCCGGACCTGGCCGCGACCCTGGACGCCGGCCGCCGGGCTGGTGCGCTCGCCGGGCTGGTCTGCGGATCGGGCCCGAGCTGCCTGTTCCTCGCCCAGAACGCGGCGCGCGCCACCGAGATCGCCGACGAGCTGAACCGGTCGGGTACCTGCCGGGCGGCGCTGCCGCTGTTCGGCCCGGTGGCGGGGGCTCGGCCGGCCTGATGGTGAACATCGTCAACCTGGACCGGGTCGGCAAGGGCTATGGTGCCGCCGGCCAGCTGCTCACCGACGTGTCGCTCGGGCTGGACGACGCCGACCGGATCGGCGTCGTCGGGCTCAACGGCGCCGGCAAGTCGACACTGCTGCGCCTGCTGACCCGCGCGGAGCAGCCGGACAGCGGGCGCGTGACGCACCGGCGGGACCTGCGGGTACTGGCCCTGCCGCAGGCGCTGGACCTGCCGCCGTCCGCGACGGTACGGGACGTGGTCATCGGTGACGTGTGGCTGCCGTCGGAGTTCGGAGCGGAGCACGAGTGGGCGGGGGACGCGGGGATCCGCGCGGTGCTCTCCGGGCTCGGCATGCCGGGGCTGGGACTCGACGCGCCGGTCGGAACGATGTCCGGTGGCGAGCGCCGCCGGGTCGCGCTGGCCACGCTGCTGGTACGCGAGTCGGACCTGCTGGTACTCGACGAGCCGACCAACCACCTGGACATCGCGGGGGTGGCGTGGCTGGCCCGGTACCTGAGGACCCGGCGCGGCGCGATGGTCGTGGTGACCCACGACCGTTGGTTCCTCGACGAGGTCACCGAGCGGACCTGGGAGGTGGCGGACCAGACGGTGCGGGCGTACGACGGCGGCTTCGCGGCGTGGACACTCGCACGGGCCGAGCGGGTACGGGTCGCGGCCGAGGTGGAGGCCCGCCGGCAGAACCTGCTGCGCAAGGAGATCGCCTGGCTGCGCCGGGGACCTCCGGCCCGTACCAGCAAGCCGAAGTTCCGCATCGATGCGGCCAACGCGCTGATCGCGGACGTACCGCCGGCCCGCGACACGGTGTCCCTCCAGAAGCTGGCGACCTCGCGGCTGGGCAAGCAGGTGTACGAGTTGACCGGGGTGTCGCTCAACGCCGGACCGAAGCCGATCCTGAGCAACGTCGACTGGCAGGTCGGCCCGGGCGACCGGATCGCGCTGCTGGGTGCGAACGGCGCCGGCAAGACGACCCTGCTCCGGCTGCTGGCCGGCCGGCTCGACCCGGCCGCCGGCCGGTTCGTCACCGGATCGACGGTCCGGCCCGCCTTCCTGTCCCAGGAGCTGGCCGAGCTGCCCGGCCAGCTGCGACTGCTGGAGGCGGTCGAGGAGGTGGCGCGCCGGGTGGTGCTCGGCGACCGCGAGCTGTCCGCCGCCCAGCTCGCCGAGGTCTTCGGCTTCACCGACCGGCGGATCTGGACGCCGGTCGCCGACCTCTCTGGCGGCGAGCGGCGGCGGCTGCAGATGCTGCGGCTGCTGGCCGCCGAGCCCAACGTCCTGCTGTTCGACGAACCGACCAACGACCTGGACACAGATACCCTCGCCGCGCTGGAGGACCTGCTGGACTCCTGGCCGGGTACGGTGATCGTTGCCAGCCACGACCGGTACCTGGTGGAGCGGGTGGCCGACACGGCGTACGCGCTGTTCGGCGATGGCCGACTGACCCACCTCCCCGGCGGGGTCGACGAGTACCTGGCCCGGGTGGAGGCTCCGGCGGCCGCGTCCGCGGCGATCGGGCCGGCCGGGCAGGCGGCCGCCGCGCCGATCGCACCCGCCGGCATGTCGGCCGGCGAGGTGCGCGCCGCCCGCAAGGAGTTGACCCGGCTGGAGCGCCAGGTGGACCGCCTCGCCGAACGGGAGGCCACCCTCCACGAACGGCTCGCCGAGCACGCCACCGACTACGAGAAGGTGGCCAGCCTCGACGCCGAGCTGCGGGCCGTGCGCGCGGAGCGGGCGCAGACCGAGGAGGAGTGGCTCGCCCTGGCCGAGCGGGTCGGCGAGGGCTGACCGGTACCGCGGATTGGCCGCCCCGCCGCGCAACGGTTGGGGGCATTGCGCGAGAATCGCGGTGAGTCATCGATCACGTGAAGGGGCATCATGGCGCACATCCCGGTCAACCACCCGCTGCGACGCCTCTACAAGACGTTGACCGCGCTCGCCGGGCTGTACATCCTGATCTTCGGGATCATCGGGCTCACCAAGACGCACGGCCAGTCCCTCTTCGACCAGGACCACCTGCAGTGGGTGCTGGGGCTGCGCACCAACCTCGCCTTCGCGATCCTGTCCATCGCCGGCGGCATCGTGATGCTCGCCGCGGTGGTGATCGGGCACAACATCGACCACTACATGGAGATCGTCGCCGGGTTCGTGTTCATGCTGGCCGGCCTGGTCGAGCTCGCGCTGCTGCAGACGAACGCCAACTTCCTCGGTTTCTCAATGGTCAACGTCATCGTGTCGTTCGTTCTCGGCATGGTGGTCTTCGCGGCCGGCCTCTATGGGAAGACCGGTTCGCAGGCCGACGTGGCGGCCGAGGAGGCGTACCGGCACCACCAGCGCTGACCCGGCGCGGCGGCGCCCGGCGGCTACTTCGCCCGGCGGGTGAGCAGCGAGGGCTTCGGTTGCAGGTGGGACAGCCCGTTCCAGGCGATGTTGACCAGGTGCGCGGCGACCAGTTCCTTGCGCGGCTTGCGTACCTCCAGCCACCAACGGCCGGTCAGCGCGACCATGCCCACCAGCGCCTGCGAGTACAACTCGGCGAGCCGGGGGTCGTAGTCGCGGCGCTTGAACTCGGCGCCCAGGATGTGCTCCACCTGGTGGGCGACGTCGTTGAGAACGCTGGAGAAGTTGCCGGTCGCCGACATCAGCGGCGACTCCCGCACGAGTACCCGAAACCCGTCGGTCTCGCTCTCGATGTAGTCCAGCAGCGCGAGGGCGGCCTGCTCCAGCAGTTCGTGCGGGTGGCCGGCGGTCAGCGCCGTGGTGATCCGGTCCAGCAGCGCGCGCACCTCGCGGTCCACGACGACGGCGTACAGGCCCTCCTTGCCGCCGAAGTGCTCGTACACCACCGGCTTGGAGACCTTGGCCCGGGCCGCGACCTCTTCGATCGAGGTGGCGTCGAAGCCGCGCTCAGCGAACAGCTGACGCCCGATCATGATCAGTTGTTCGCGCCGTTGCGCGGCGGACATCCGTACCCGTGGCGCGGTGCGGGGGGCGTCGCTCACCGGCTTATCGTGCCAGCTTGGCGGCGATCCGTTCGGGCCTGGGCCAGCGCACGTCGTTGATCCAGCCGAACTTCTCGAAGATCCAGATGAGCCGGGCGGTCGAGTCGACCTGCCCGCGCAGCACGCCGTGCCGTGCGCAGGTCGGGTCGGCGTGGTGCAGGTTGTGCCAGCTCTCGCCGAAGGACAGCACGGCCAGCGGCCAGACGTTGGCGGCCTTGTCGCCGTCGCGGGTCTCGAACGGGTGCTCGCCGAAGACGTGGCAGATCGAGTTGATCGACCAGGTGACGTGGTGCAGGAAGGACACGCGCACCAGGCCGGCCCAGAAGAACGCGGTCAGCGCGCCCTGCCACGACAAGGTGATGAGCCCGCCCGCGGCGGCCGGCGCGAGCAGCGAAAGCGCGACGATCAGCGGGAACAGCTTGTCCACGCGCTGGATGTCCTTGTCCGCCACCAGATCCGGGGCGAACCGCGCCCGGTTGGACAGCTCGCGGTGGAACAGCCAGCCCATGTGCGCGTGGAACAGGCCCTTGGTCAGTCCCCGGAAGCCGGTGCCGTAGGCCCAGGGCGAGTGCGGGTCGCCCTCCAGGTCGGAATAGGCGTGGTGGCGCCGGTGGTCGGCGACCCACTGGGTCGGCGTGCCCTGCAGTGACATCGATCCGGCCACGGCCAGGGTGACGCGCAGCCAGCGCTTCGCCTTGTAGGACCCGTGGGTCAGATAGCGGTGGAAGCCGGCGGTCACGCCGAACCCGGAGGTGAAGTAGAGGACCACCGCGATGGCCACGTCCGACCAGTGCAGCCAGCCGCCCCAGGCGAGGGGTACCGCGGCGATCAGCGCGATGAACGGTAGGACGACGAACACCCAGAGGCCGATCAGGATGCCCAGCGGTTGCTTGCCTTCGGTCAACGGCTTGGGGCCGGAGGTGCTGGAGCTGGCCGGTTCCAACAGGGCGGGACTAGTCATCTGGCACCTCATGACAGGATCGTTGTTACGCCTACGTCACCGTAACTTACGGAGGGAGGCTCGGACAGGGGTAGCAGTCCCAATGTTCATCACGCCCCGAAGTACCCGGCCGCCGCGTCACGGAAACTGTCGTACATCTGTTCTAACTACGGGCATGACGATGACGCGTGAGGCATGTGACCGAGGACGAGCGGGTTCGTGGGACTGGAACAGCCGGGGGCAGCCGGTGCGACCGTCAAGCCACTTGCACCGGCCGGTAGTCTGAAGGGGAGATCGATCGGCCGTGGTGTAATTGGCAACACCCCGCCCTTTGGAGGCGGTTTTCTAGGTTCGAGTCCTAGCGGCCGAGCAACTCTCCTCTTGTCAGCCCGGATTCTCGTGTCAGCCCGGGTTCTTCAGCGCCGCCGCGATCAGGCGTACCTGGTCGGGCGCGACCGAGTTCCAGTAGGCGCCGTCGTGGCAGCCGGTACCGATGGTCACCACCGAGGGGTCCGGCAGCCGGTCGCGCAGCGTCCGTACCGCGCCGGCGAACGGATCGGCCGCGCCGATCGCGATGTGCAACGGAGCCCCGGTCAGTTCCCGGGCGCGCGCGGTCACGTCGTAGTCCGTCCACTCCTGCGGGCTGTCGTAGGCGCCCGGGTTGACCGAGCGGGCGTCCTGGTACGAGTGGAAGATCGCCGGGGACGTGGCCACCACGGCGGCGAACAGGCGCGGCCTGGCCAGCGCGCAGACCAGGGCGCCGTAGCCGCCCATCGACCAGCCCGCCACGGCCGGCCGCGAGACATCCAGGCCCCGCGAGGCGAGCAGCGGTAGGAACTCGTCGAAGATCATGCCCAGCGGGTCGTCCGTGGCGTGCGGATGCCAGTACCCGGGGCCGCCGTCCACCCCGGCGAGCGCGAACGGTACCGCGCCGTCGCGTACCGCACCGGCGATGAAGTCGGGGTACCCGCCGGAGCCGAGGGCCGCCGCGCCGCTGCCGCCGTACCCGTGCAGGGCCAGGCACACCGGCAGCCGGTCGCCCGGGCCGGACCCCGGCGGGTACCCGACGGCGAAGCCGACCTCCCGGCGGCGCCGCGCGGAGCGGAAGGTACCGGTCACCGTCGGGCCGGGCGGGGCCCGCAGCGAATCCGGCGGCCGCGGCGCGTCGCAGCGGCCGAGTGCGTTGTTGAGCACCGACCGGCCGGGCAGCACCTCGGCGTCGACCAGGGCGAGCCCGGTGCCGCCGAGGGCGAGCAGGCCGGCGGCGCCGCCGAGGGCGGCGAGCGCGGCACGCCGGGTGATCCGGGCCATGAGCGCACACCGTAGCGGCCCGCCGGCCGCCGCGCCGCCCCGCGCCACCGGCAACATCCGCCGCAACGGCATGACGCGGCCTGGGCAGCGGCCGTCGGGTGGCCGAAGCAACGGCCGTCGGGCGGCCGGCAACGGGCGCCGCGCCGCGCGGCGACCGGGGCGGCGATAGCATGACGACCGGCGCCCGGGTCGCCACCGAGCCACCGAGCCACTTTCCCGGGCCGGCCGGCAGGAGCCTTCCCCAAGCGGAGGAGTCGTCATGACCGACCAACGGATCGTCATCGTCCTCGCCGCAGGCGAAGGCAAGCGGATGAAGTCCGCCACGCCCAAGGTGCTCCATCCGCTGCTCGGGCGCAGCCTGGTCGGGCACGTGCTCGCCGCGGCCGCATCCCTGGCCGCGGAGCGCACGATCGTCGTCGTCGGGGTGGGCGCGGACAGGGTCAGCGCGCACCTTGCCGAGATCGCCCCGGAGGCGGTGCCGGTACTCCAGGCCGAGCAGCGCGGCACCGGGCACGCGGTGCGCATCGCCCTGGAGGCGACGCTCGCCGAGCCGCCGGCCGCCGGCGGTCGACAGCCGGCGGACGCCGCCGGTACGGTCGTGATCCTCAACGGCGACCTGCCGCTGGTCCGGCCGCAGACCCTGTCCGCCCTGGTGGAGCGGCACGAGCGGGACGGCAACGCGGCGACCCTCCTGACCGCCGAGGTGGCCGACCCGACCGGCCTGGGCCGGATCATCAGCGGCGAGAAGGGGCTGGAGCGGATCGTCGAGGAGCGCGACGCCACCGCGGACGAGCGGGCCATCCGGGAGATCAACGCGGGCGCCTACGCCTTCGACGCCGGCCTGCTGCGCGACGGTCTGAGTCGGCTGTCCACCGACAACGACCAGGGCGAGGAGTACCTGACGGACGTGCTCGCCATGCTCGTCGCGGCCGGGCACCCGGTCGGTACCGTGCTGGCCGGCGATCCGGACGAGGCGCTGGGCGTCAACGACCGGGTACAGCTCGCCGAACTGCGCGCCATCCTCCGCGACCGGATCAACGAGGAGTGGATGCGGTCCGGGGTCTCGATCATCGACCCGGCCACGACCTGGCTGGACGTGACCGTCAGGCTGGCCCGGGACGTGGTGGTGGAGCCCGGTACCCAACTGCGGGGCGCGACGAGCGTGGCCGAGGGCGCGACGGTCGGTCCGGACACCACGCTGACTGACGTGACCATCGGCGAGGGCGCCTCCGTCGTGCGTACCCACGGCTCCGGCGCGCGGATCGGGGCGGGCGCCTCGGTCGGCCCGTTCGCGTACCTGCGCCCCGGCACGGTACTGGGCGCCAAGGGCAAGATCGGCACGTTCGTCGAGACGAAGAACGCCGAGATCGGCGACGGGAGCAAGGTTCCGCACCTGTCCTACATCGGCGACGCGACGATCGGCGAGCACACCAACATCGGCGCCGCCACGGTGACCGTCAACTACGACGGCATCGCCAAGCACCACACGACCATCGGCGACCACGCCCGTACCGGGGCGGACAACATGTTCGTCGCGCCCGTCGAGATCGGTGACGGAGCGTACACGGCGGCCGGCAGCGTGATCGTGAAGGACGTACCCCCGGGTGCGCTCGGTGTCGCACGCGGTCAGCAGCACAACATCGCAGGTTGGACGGAGCGTCGCCGGCCGAACACGCCGGCGGCGGAGGCCGCGAAACGGGCCCGCGACCGGGCGACCCCGGACGCTGAGGGTGATACTGCAACTGAATAGGCTGTTACCCGGGGCTGGCGCGACGGCATCGGGGAGCGGGGGCCGCGGTCCGGCAGCGGTGATCGGCCCGCCGGACGACCGACCCGTAGGGAGTGGCGAGCGGATGGGCACCATCGTGGCGGAGAATCGAAAGACCCTGATGCTGTTCTCCGGACGCGCCTTTCCGGAGTTGGCCGACGAGATCGGCGAGGTGCTCGGGGTACCGCCGACGCCGACCGACGCGTACGAGTTCGCCAACGGCGAGATCTTTGTCCGGTACCGGGAGTCGGTGCGGGGCTGCGACGCCTTCGTGGTGCAGTCGATGTCCGCGCCGATCAACCAGGCGCTGGTCGAGTCGCTGATCATGGTGGATGCGCTCAAGCGCGGCTCCGCCAAGCGGATCACCGTGGTGCTGCCGTTCTACCCCTACGCGCGGCAGGACAAGAAGCACCGCGGCCGGGAGCCGATCTCGGCCCGGCTGATCTCCGACCTGTACAAGACGGCGGGCGCCAACCGCATCCTGACCGTCGACCTGCACACCGCGCAGATCCAGGGCTTCTTCAACGGACCGGTGGACCACCTGTTCGCCATGGACACGCTGGCCGAGTACGTGGAGAAGCGGTTCGCCGGCCGGCCGATGGCGGTCGTGGCGCCGGACTCCGGCCGGGTACGGGTGGCGGAGCGGTGGACCGACCGGCTGGGCGGCTGCCCGCTGGCGTTCATCCACAAGACCCGCGACCCGATGCAGCCCAACCACGTCGTGGCCAACCGGGTCGTCGGCGATGTCGAGGGCCGGGTCTGCCTGATCGTCGACGACATGATCGACACGGGCGGGACGATCTGCAAGGCGGCGGACATCCTGTTCGACTCGGGCGCCGCTGACGTGATCGTCGCGGCCAGCCACGCGGTGCTGTCCGACCCGGCGACCGAGCGGCTGAAGAACAGCCGGATCAGCGAGGTCGTGGTGACCAACACCCTGCCGCTGCCGCCGGAGAAGATGCTCGACAAGATCACCGTACTGTCCATCGCGCCGCTGATCGCCAGGGCCATCCGCGAGGTGTTCGACGACGGCTCGGTCACCACGCTGTTCGGCGGGCTTTCCTGAGGCCTAACCGCCCGACCCGGGCGAGCGGAGCGAGCGCCGGCATTCCGGGCTCGGACCCCGACGGCGACCGGCGCCGGCGCTCGGGTAGGCTGGTGCGGTTGCCACGGCGAGGGTGCCCGCGCGGGCCGTTCCAGCGGCCGGCCGCGGCTCCGTGATCGACGCGGTGCTCAGGGCCTGCGCCCCGTGCCGCACCCCGCCCGAGCACCGCAGCCGACTGTAGTGACGAAGAGCTTTAGACGGAAGGTGTACTCCCGTGTCCGAGGTCCGTATCAGCGCCGAGCCCCGCACCGAGTTCGGCAAGGGTGGTGCCCGGCGTACCCGTCGGGCCGGCAAGGTGCCCGCCGTGCTGTACGGCCACGGCGAGAAGCCCCGCCACATCGCGCTGCCGGCCCGTGAGCTGGCCGCCGCGATCCGCCACGGCGGCATGACCCAGGTGTTCGACATCGCGGTGTCCGACGGCACCACGGCGCTGGCCCTGCCGAAGGCGATCCAGCGCGACCCGGTCAAGGACACCTTCGAGCACGTCGACCTGCTGATCGTGCGCCGTGGCGAGAAGGTCACCGTGGACGTCCCGGTGACCCTGATCGGCGAGGCGGCCCGGGACACCCTGGTCATGCATGAGCACCAGGCGCTGTCCGTGGTGGCCGACGCCACCCGCCTGCCCGACCACCTCGAGGCCTCGATCGAGGGCCTGGAGCCCGGTTCGCACGTGACCGCCCGCCAGGTGGGCCTGCCGAACGGCGTGGAGCTGGCCTCCGACCCCGACCTGGTGCTGGTCGTCGTCACCGCCGCCCCGACGGCCGAGCAGCTTGCCGCCGAGGCCGGCCTGCCGACCGAGGAGGAGGCCGAGGAGGCCGCCGAGGCCGAGGGCGCCGAGGCCGCGGCGGAGTCGCAATCCGCCCCGGTCGAGGCCGCCTGACCCGACCGGGCTCGCGGTGCAGCCGCAGCAGCCGGGCCGCCCGGTGGGTGAGCCCGGCGCTCCGGCGCCGGGCCGGTCGTCCCTGCCCGCGCCCGGGGATCCGGGTCCGTGGCTGATCCTCGGGCTGGGCAACCCGGGCCCGGAGTACGCCGGCAACCGGCACAACGTCGGGTTCATGGTGGTGGACCTGATCGCCCGGCGGATCGGCGCGAAGTTCGGTCGGCACCGCAAGGCGGTCGCCGAGGTGGCCGAGGGCCGGCTGGGCCTGGGCGTCGACGCGCCCCGCCTGGTTCTGGCCAAGCCGTTGACCTACATGAACCTGTCCGGCGGACCGGCCTCAGCGCTTCGGCAGTTCTACAAGATCCCGATCGAGCGGACCATCGCGGTCCACGACGAGCTGGACATCCCGTACGGCGCGATCCGGCTCAAGTCCGGCGGCGGCGAGGGCGGCCACAACGGCGTGCGCTCGCTGGCCCGCTCGCTCGGTGGCAAGGAGTTCCTCCGGGTACGGGTCGGCATCGGCCGCCCGCCCGGCCGGCAGGACGCGGCCGACTTCGTGCTGCGTGACTTCTCCGCCACAGAGCGCAAGGAGCTCGACTTCATCGTCGACCGGGCCGCCGACGCGGTGGAGGCGGTCATCGTGCAGGGCCTAGAGCCGGCGCAGAACGTCTTCCACGTCGGTTGAGTAGTCTTGGTCCGTTATCTCGCAGGTCCGAGCCCCCGGGAGTTGACCGACATGCCACCCGCCGTCGACGGCGCGTTTGCCCGCTGGCTGGCCGAGCAGGCCGGCCGGCTGCTGGTGGACCTGCGCCGCGAGCACGGCCACGGGGACGTGGCCGCGCTGCGGGCCGCGGGTGACAAGCGGGCGCACGACCTGATCATGACGTTGCTCGCCCGCTGGCGCCCCGGGGACGCGGTGCTCTCCGAGGAGGGGGTACCGGACGATCCGGCCCGGCTCACCGCCGACCGCGTGTGGATCGTCGACCCGCTCGACGGTACCCGCGAGTACGGCGAGCCCGACCGCGTGGACTGGGCGGTCCACATTGGACTGTGGGTACGCGGATCGGCTGCTCCGTTCCGGCTGGCCGCCGGGGCCGTCGCGCTCCCGGCCCAGGGTCGGGTCCTCGGTACCGACTTCCCGCCCGGGTACCCGCCGATGTCGACCGCGTCGGCACACGGCGAGATGCTGCTGGCCTGCAGCCGGTCCCGCCCGCCGGAGTTCCTCACCGAGGTCGCCGAGCGGGTCGGCGCGACCCTGGTGCCGATGGGCTCCGCCGGCGCGAAGATCGCCGCGGTGGTCGCCGGGGACGTGGACGGGTACCTGCACGCCGGCGGTCAGTACGAATGGGACTCGGCCGCGCCGGTGGCTGTGGCGACCGCCACCGGCCTGCACGCTTCCCGGATCGACGGATCCGCGCTGGAATACAACAAGTCCGATCCCACGCTCCCCGACGTTGTGGTCTGCCGCAAGGATCTGGCTCCTCGACTGCTCGCCGCCGTGAGGTCATCGCGATGAACCAGCCAACCGCCTACCGCGTCTCCCACCTTGATGCTCTCGAAGCCGAGAGCATCTTCGTGCTGCGCGAGGTGGTCGCGGAGTGTCAGCGGCCGGTCCTGCTGTTCTCCGGCGGCAAGGACTCGATCGTCATGCTCCGTCTGGCGGAGAAGGCCTTCGCCCCGGCCCGCATCCCGTTCCCGGTGATGCACGTGGACACCGGGCACAACTTCGCCGAGGTGCTGGCCTTCCGCGACAAGCGGGTCGCGGAGCTGGGGGTACAGCTGATCGTGGCGTCGGTACCGGAGGCGCTGGAGGCCGGGCTGGTGCGCGAGTCGCCGGACGGCATGCGCAACCGGATCCAGACCCCGGTCCTGCTGGCCGCCGTGGAGAAGTACCGGTTCGACGCGCTGTTCGGCGGCGCCCGCCGGGACGAGGAGAAGGCGCGGGCCAAGGAGCGGGTGTTCAGCTTCCGGGACGACTTCGGCCAGTGGGACCCGAAGAACCAGCGCCCCGAGCTGTGGTCGCTTTACAACGGCCGGGTGCACCCCGGCGAGTCGATGCGGGTCTTCCCGCTGTCCAACTGGACCGAGCTGGACATCTGGCACTACATCGCCCGCGAGGGCATCGGGCTGCCGGAGATCTACTTCGCGCACGACCGCGAGGTGGTCGACCGGGATGGGATGCTCTACGCGGTACACGAGCACCTTCCGCTCCGCGCCGGCGAAACGTCCTTTGTGGACAGGGTCCGGTACCGGACGGTCGGCGACGCCTCGTGCACGGCGGCGGTCCGCTCGGATGCGGACACCATCGACAAGGTCATCGACGAGGTCGCCGCGACCCGGATCACCGAGCGCGGGGCGACCCGGGGCGACGACCGAGTGTCCGAGGCCGCCATGGAGGACCGCAAGCGGGAGGGTTACTTCTGATGGATCTCTTGCGGTTCGCGACCGCGGGCTCGGTGGACGACGGCAAGTCCACGCTGATCGGGCGGCTGCTCTACGACTCGAAGGCCATCTTCGAGGACCAGTTGGCCGCCGTGGAGGCGACCAGCGCGGCGCGCGGCGACGAGTACACGAACCTGGCGCTGCTCACCGACGGCCTGCGCGCCGAGCGGGAGCAGGGCATCACGATCGATGTCGCGTACCGGTACTTCGCCACGCCGCGGCGGAAGTTCATCATCGCGGACACCCCCGGGCACATCCAGTACACGCGCAACATGGTGACCGGCGCCTCAACGGCCGACCTGGCGCTGATCCTGGTGGACGCCAGGAAGGGCCTGGTGGAGCAGTCCCGTCGGCACGCATTCTTGTGCTCGCTGCTGCGGGTACCGCACATGGTGCTGTGCGTGAACAAGATGGACCTCGTGGACTACTCGCAGGAGGTCTTCGACAAGATCGCCGACGAGTTCTCCTGCTTCGCGATGAAGCTGGAGGCGCCCGACCTCACGGTCATACCCATCTCCGCGCTGCACGGCGACAACATCGTCACGCGCTCGGAGAACATGCCCTGGTACGACGGGCCGTCGCTGCTGCACCACCTGGAGCACGTGCACATCGCGTCCGACCGCAACCTGGTCGACGTCCGGTTCCCGGTACAGTTCGTCATCCGTCCACAGTCGACGGTCGTACAGGACTACCGGGGGTACGCGGGGCAGGTGGCCTCGGGGGTACTGAAGCCGGGCGACGAGGTGATGGTGCTGCCCTCCGGGTTCACCACGCGCATCACGTCCATCGACACCGCCGACGGTCCGGTCGACGAGGCGTACCCGCCGATGTCCGTGACCATCCGGCTCGCCGACGAGCTGGACGTCTCGCGTGGCGACCTGATCTGCCGGCCGAACAACAAGCCCGCGGTGGCCCAGGACATCGAGGCGATGGTCTGCTGGATGGACGAGACCCGGCCCATGTCGGTCGGCGGCAAGTACGCCATCAAGCACACCACGCGCTCGGCCCGGGCGGTGGTCCGGGACCTGCACTACCGGCTGGACGTGAACACGCTGCACCGGGACGAGGCCGCCGATGGCCTGTCGCTCAACGAGATCGGGCGGGTGCGGCTGCGCACGACGGTACCGCTGCTGGCCGACGACTACCGGCGCAACCGTACGACCGGTGGCTTCATCGTCATCGACGAGACCACCAACCGCACGGTCGGCGCCGGGATGGTCGTCGACGCGTCCTAGCACGCCGGCGGCCCGCCAGCTCCGAGTGCCCGTGAGCTGAGCGTCCGCGCCGGTTCAGCGCAGGCGGCGCGCTCCGACACTCGGTACCGCGACGAACCAGGTCGGGGCGGCAAAGCCGCGTGCCGCGAACGCCTGCGCGACCGCCAGGGCCACCTCGTCCGTGGCCGAAGCGTCGACCAGCGCCAGCACGCAGCCGCCGAAGCCGCCGCCGGTCATCCGCGCGCCGTAGGCACCCGCGGACATCGCCGCCTCCACGGCGGTGTCGACCTCCGGCACGGTGATCTCGTAGTCGTCGCGCATCGAGGCGTGCGACGCGGTCAGCAGCGGCCCGACGTCGCGCAGCTTGCCGGCGCGCAGCAGCGTGACCGTGTCCAGGACCCGCTGGTTCTCGCTCACCACATGGCGGACGCGTCGCCGCATCACCGGGTCGGGCAGCTCGGCGAGGGCGGCGTCCAGGTCGGTGATGTCCCGCAGCGCCGGCAGGCCGAGCAGGTTGGCTGCCTCCTCGCACATCGCCCGGCGCACCCCGTACTCGTTGTCGGTGTGGCGGTGCGGTGCCTGTGTGTCGATGACCAGGAGGGACAGGTCGGCGGCGGCGAGGTCGAACGGGATGTGGTCGGTGGCCAGCGAGCGGCAGTCCAGGAACAGCGCGTGGCCAGCCTTGGCCAGCGTCGCGGCCGACTGGTCCATGATCCCGCAAGGCACGCCCACGTAGCCGTTCTCGGCCGCCTGCGCCAGCCGGGGCCGGCCCTCGACGGGAAGGTCGACGCCGCCGAGGTCGACCAGTGCGGTGAGCACGGCGCACTCAAGCGCGGCAGAGGAGGACAGGCCCGCGCCGACCGGCACGTCGGAGCTGATGGCCAGCCGCGCGCCGGACCCGCCGTCGAAGCCGAAGCGGCGCAGCGCCCAGACGATGCCCGCGACGTACCCCGCCCAGCCCCGTATCTTTCCGGGCGCGAGATCTTCCGGCCCGAAGGCCACCGTCTCACCGGTGATGGCTGACCAGACCGTCCACTGCGGACCGTCGACAGCGGTCGCTTCGACGATCGTCCGCTGAGCCAGGGCGAAGGGCAGCACGAATCCGTCGTTGTAGTCGGTATGTTCGCCGATGAGGTTGACCCGTCCCGGCGCGGCCCACGCCCCGGTCGGGGCGGTACCGAATACTTCAGTGAAGCTCACGGCCGAAGAACTCCCAGGCGTCTGCGACGATGCGGGAAAGGTCTGGCAGCGCCGGCGTCCAGCCCAGCTCGGTGCGGGCCTTCTGCGAGGAGGCGACCAGGGCGGCGGGGTCACCATCGCGGCGCGGCGCGATCTCCACCGGTACCGGGTGCCCGGTCACCTCGCGGACCACCTCGACGACTTCCCGGTTGGAGAAGCCGCTGCCGTTGCCGAGGTTGTAGACCCGGTGTGACCCGGCGCCGGCCGAGGCGGGTTGGGCAGGTCCGTCCATGGTGGACAGAGCGAGCAGGTGGGCCGTGGCCAGATCGGTGATGTGGATGTAGTCCCGGACGCAGGTACCGTCCGGGGTCGGGTAGTCGTCGCCGAAGAGCTGGAGCTTGTCCCGCCGGCCCGCGGCGACCTGCAACGCGATCGGGATGAGGTGGGTCTCCGGGTCGTGCCGTTCGCCGATCATCGATCCGTCCGCGCACCGGTGGGCACCGGCAACATTGAAGTACCGCAGCGACACGGCGGACAGCCCGTGCGCGGTGGCTTCGTCGCGCAGCGCGTGGTCGACGGCGAGCTTCGAGCCGGCGTACGGGTTGGGCGGCCGGGTCACCGCGGTCTCCGGGATCGGCTGGGTGTCCGGGTCGCCGTAGACGTTGGCGGTCGACGAGAACACCAGCCGGCGTACCCCCGCTGCGCGCATGGCGTCCAGCAGGCGCAGCGAGCCGACGAGGTTGTTGTCCCAGTACTTCTCGGGGTGCTGGACGGACTCACCGGCCGCGATGAACGCCGCGAAGTGCAGCACGCCGTCGAAGGAGGGGTCCAGCACCTCGGCGGCCACGTCGTGTACCCGGCCGCGCACGAACCGCACCCCGTCGGGTACCGCGACGGCGTGCCCGGTCGACAGGTCGTCGAGTACCACGACCTCGTGCCCCTCCTCGAGCAGCCGGCTGGTCACCACGCTGCCGATGTACCCGGCACCCCCGGTAACGAGGAACTTCACGAGTCTGCCTCCTGGTTCGCTCCGCGGCGCGCTGAAGGCGCCGCCTTCCCTCCTCGCGCTCGCTGCGCTCGCAACCGCTCGTCCGTCCAGGCGGCACCGCGGCCCGCTGCAGTCACGACCCAGCCTCCTTCAACATGCGGGCGGCGTCCTCCGGCCGCACGTCGTTGACGAACGCGCCCATCGCCGACTCGGATCCGGCGAGGTACTTGAGCTTGCCCGCGGCTCTGCGCACGCTGGTGAGCTGGAGGTGAAGATACGCGAGCGCCCTGTCCGGGTGCCGTACCGGGGCCTGGTGCCAGGCCGAGATGTAGGGCAGCGGGGTGCCGAACAGGGCGTCGCACCGGCGCAGCACGTCGAGGTACACCGGGGCGAACGCCGCGGACTCCT
>CAZYCD010000019.1:0-41009 GCA_964645345.1 uncultured Micromonosporaceae bacterium | reverse complement strand
GCCAGTACCCGCTGAACAGGTTGTCCCCGCGCGCGACGATCTCGCCCGGGTCGGTCCCCGGCGAGCCCGCCGCGTCGTCGTCGAAGTCGTCGTCGGTGACCGTGATCTCCTCCCCGGACGCGTAGACCAGGCGCAGTGACACGCCCGGGATGGCCCGGCCGATGGAGCCCGGCTTGGGTACCGGCGACACCAGCGCGGACGTGAGCACGGGCGCGGTCTCGGTCAGTCCGTACCCCTCGAAGACCGGATGCCCGGTGGCGTCCAGGAACCGGCCGGCCGTAGCCGGGGTCAACGGCGCCGCGCCGCTGACCGCGAGCCGCACCGAGGCGAAGGCCTCGCCGAAGTCCGGCAGCAGGGACCAGGCGACGAACATCGCCGGTACCCCGACGACCAGGCTGACCTCGTGCGCAGCGACCAGCCGCAGCGACTCGGCCGGGTCGAACCGCTCCAGCAGCACGCCGGTCGCGCCGAAGTACGCCAGCGCGCCGAGCCCGGAGTTGAGGCCGTAGGCGTGGAACAGCGGCAGCGCGAGCAGCAGCACGTCGTCCGCGGCGACCGGGGCCGGCTCGATCGCGCCGAGCTGGGCGTGGTTGGCCAGCAGCGCCCGGTGCGACAGCATGGCGCCCTTGGGGTTGCCCTCGGTACCACTCGTGTAGAGCAGGACCGCGAGGTCCTCGCCGCCCGTCCCGCCGGTCGCGGCCACTGCGGCGGCGACCTCTGGAAGCGCGCCGGGCTGGTACCGGTGGCGCAGCGGCAGCCCGTCGGCGACGACGTCGACCGCGTCCAGCACGTCCCGCCCGGCGATGAGCACGGACGCGCCCGAGTCGGCCAGGATGTGTCGCAGCTCCCGCCCCGTGTACCCGGGGTTGACCGGTACCGCGACCAGTCCCGCGCGCAGCACGGCGAAGTAGGACACGGCGAAGGCCGGGATGTTGGACAGTGCGATGGCCACTCGCGCCGGATGGCCGTCGCTGCGCGGCAGGTCGAGTGCGCGCAGACCGGACGCCACCGCGTCCACCCTCCGGTTCAGCTCCGCCCAGGTGAGCGCCCTGTCCTGCCAGATGAGCGCGGGCTTGTCGGGGCTGCCCTCGGCGGCCCGGCGGACGGTGTCGGCGACATTGCGCGGCTCCTGCACGAAGGCCGAGTCTCGCACACCGGACGCGGCGGCAACAGCGCATGCCGGACAGTCCGGAGGTCCGCTACCGGTCCGGCCCTCCACCGCCCGGCCGTTGTCCCGACACGCCCGGCGGGCCGTGACACGCCAGCGCGACACGCCTTGTGGCGACACGCCGACGGTGCCGTCCCGGCGTGTCGCTTGCATTCGGGCGTGTCATGGCCATCGGCGTGCGTCGATAACAGAGCGACGCACATTGTGTGCGACGGGTGGCGGGCGCCCTCGGAAATACTTCGCCTCTGTGTAACCGACTCCACACGCACCGGTGAAGTACGTCCTATTATCACTCAGGTCGGCTCACCCGGTTTGGGCGTGTGTCGACACCCCTCATCCAGAGGAGGCCGCAGTGCCCGCAAAAGCACCGCATTACCACCTCATGGGCGGATGGGCCAGCCGCGTCGGCCCGGCCACCGCCCGCCAGGGACTGCTGCGCCTCTCGCAGCCCCAGCAGGTACTGCCGCACCTCGCGCAGCCCCCACGGGCACTGTCCGGCCGCCCGCGGCCCCGGCACGAACCGCCGGTGGGCGCGCGGCCGCACACCACCACGCCGGCCGGGCGGGCGGAGGAGGCACGGTGACGCGGTACGCCCTGTCCGGCGACGGCGCCGGCTCCCACCTGCCGTCCGAATCCGCCAACCGCGACCTGCTGGCCATCAGGTCCGCGCTCGTCGAGAACACCGGCGGCCGGTCCCGGGTACGCAACCGGACGCACGGCGACGCCGCCAGCCGGCACGCGCCCGGCGGAAACACCAAGCCGATCGGCGGGCGGCTCACCGGCGCCAACCGGCCGCTGCCGAGCCAGACCGGTACCGGCCTGCTCGACACGGACGCCACACTGATCCTGCCCCGCGTCGTGCCACCGCAGGCGACCCCGCAGGCCGGTACCCCGACCTCGGCTCCCGCGGACGCCCCCGAGGCTGCGCACAGCGGGGCAACGGACACGGAGAAGACCGGGACGCCGACCGCCACGGCGGAGGCCGACGCGGCCACGGACGTCGACCTCGCCGAGCCCGACGAGGCGGACGACCCCCACCCAACGGCCGAGGACGGCTCCGGCGACGCCGACCTGACGGTCACCGAACTGCTGCCCGTGATCACCGGGTCCGACGACGCCACGGCGCTGCTCCCGGCGGTACCCGCCGGGTACCCCGACCGGCCCGACCCCTCCGACGCCGCCGCCGAGGTCTGGGCGCTCGTCGAGCAGGCGCAGGCCGGCGACGCCGAGGCGTTCGGCCGCATCTACGACCGGTACGTCGACACGGTGTTCCGGTTCATCTACTTCCGGGTCGGCAACCGGCAACTCGCCGAGGACCTGACCTCGGACACCTTCCTCCGTGCGCTCAAGCGGATCGGCAGCTTCACCTGGCAGGGCCGCGACCTGGGTGCGTGGCTCGTCACCATCGCGCGCAACCTGGTCGCGGACCACTTCAAGTCCGGCCGGTACCGGCTGGAAGTCACTGCTGGTGATGTTCTGGATGCGGACCGCGAAGACCGTGGACCGGAGGGCAGCCCGGAGTCGGCGGTCGTGGACCACATCACGAACGTCGCCCTGCTCACCGCGGTCAAGCGGCTCAACCCCGAGCAGCAGGAGTGCATCGTCCTGCGCTTCCTGCAAGGGTTCTCGGTCGCCGAGACCGCCCACGCCATGGGCAAGAACGAGGGCGCGATCAAGGCACTGCAGTACCGCGCCGTGCGCGCCCTGGCGAGGCTCCTCCCGGACGGATTCCAGGCGTGACGGCGCTGGCGACGCGGACCGCTCACGACCGCCGGTGGTCACAGGTAGTTACCCAATTGACGGCAGGCCCGTAACTGGGCCGGGCTCCGGCGCGTTGAATCCGATGCCGGGTTCCGGCACCAGCTTAAATAGGACTGTCGATGGTTGCCTGGGGCCGGAGGTGCGGAATGATCAGCGAGTTGTTCCAACGCCGCCGCGCTGAACGCCTCGCCCGGCTGCTCGACCAGGCCGACGGCGGCCCTCGCAGGCACAGCCGCTCGTCCATGGACGACAGACTGGTCAACGAACTGGCCATCGTCCAGCGGCTGGCCACCGTCGAGTTCGCACCGCGGGTCGAGCCCGGCGCCGAGTTCCGCACCAGCCTCCGGGCCAACCTGGTGGCCACGGCCGAGCGGCAGCAGCCGGTCGCGCCGGCCCAGCGACGCCCGGTCGCCGGCCGGATCTACGCGGACGCCAGCCCCGGAGCCGTGGTCAGCAGGGTCCGGACCGGTACCGCATCCGCTCCCGCGCCCTCGACGGTCAACGGCAAGCGACCGGCGACGCGCGCGCCCGGTACCCGTCGCACCCGCGTCGCGATCCTGGCCGGCGTCGCCGCCGGTACCCTCGCGCTGTCCGGCATCTCGGTGGCCAGCGGAGACGCGATGCCGGGCGACCCGCTGTACGCGATGAAGCGGTCCACGGAGAGCGCGCAGCTCGTCCTCGCCGGCTCGGACATCGACCGTGGCCAGGCGTACCTGAGCTTCGCCCGTACCCGCGCCCGCGAGGCCGCGGTGACCAAGGCCGACCCCGGCAAGCTGATTCCGGTCCTCAGCGACCTGGACGAGCAGACCGCGTCCGGGGTGCGGCTGCTGACCGGGGCCGCGCTCAGCCGCCGGGACGGTGGCCTCCTCGACGCGATCGACTCCTTCGTCGCCGACCAGCGCCCTGTCCTCACCGATCTGCTCAGTACCGTCAGCGCCAGCGACCGGCCTCGCGCCCAGCAGTCGCTGGACCTGCTCACCCAGATCGCCCAGCGCTCCGCCGCGCTGCGCGCCGCGATCTCCTGCCCGCCGGTCGGCCGCTCCGACGCCCTCGGTCCGCTCCCGCCGGACTGCGGCGGCCGCTAGCGGCGCAGCCGCCAGGGCGGGCTTCGACCGGCTGCCCGGCCGGATTGTGCCCGGACCGCTACCCTCGCAGGGGTCGGATCCTCACCGCGAACAGGGAGCAGGCGTGACGGGTACCGGACGGCACGAGGTGCTCGCCGGATGGGCGGCGGCCGAGCTGGAGGCCGCGCTCACGGTACCGGCCGATCCCGCCGCCGCCGCCTTCTTCGACGTGGACAACACGATGATGCAGGGGGCCTCCATCTACTGGCTGGCCCGGGGACTGGCCGCCCGCAAGTACGTGACCGCGCGGGACATCACCCGGTTCGCCATCAGCCAGCTGCGCTTCCGGCTGCTGGCCACCGAGCACCGGGGCGACATGTCGCAGGCCAAGCAGGCCGCGCTGGCCTTCGTGAAGGGCTGGCCGGTGGCCGACCTGCACCGGCTGTCCGAGGAGATCTTCGACGAGCTGATCGCCGACCGGATCTGGTCGGGTACCCGGGCGCTGGCCCAGCTCCACCTGGACGCCGGCCAGCGCGTCTGGCTGGTCACCGCGGCGCCGATCGAGCTCGGCCGGGTGATGGCCGACCGGCTCCGGCTGACCGGCGCGCTGGGTACCGTCGCCGAGATCGAGCGGGGCGTCTACACCGGCCGGCTGGTCGGCGACCTGCTGCACGGCCCGGCCAAGGCGGAGGCGATCGTCGCGCTGGCCGATGAGGAGGGCCTGGACCTCAGGAAGTGCACGGCCTACAGCGACTCCGCCAACGACCTGCCGATGCTGTCGCTGGTCGGCCACGCGGTCGCGGTCAACCCGGACGCCCGCCTGCGGCGCGAGGCCCGGCTGCGCGGCTGGGAGATCCGAGACTTCCGTACCGGCCGGAAGGCCGCGAAGATCGCGATACCGGCGGCACTGGGTACCGGCATGGTCATCGGTGCGGTGGCGGCCACCGCCGCCATCCGCCGCCGCCAGCGCGGCTAGGCCCCGGCCGCGCCGCCGGGCGCCGCGCCCTCAACCGGCCCGCGCTCGGCCAGCAGCCGGTGCAGGGTCTGCTGGATGGTCTCCCGGACCTGGTCGGCCAGGTTGAACACCACTGCCGGATCGTCGGCCTGGTCGCCGTACCTGGCCGTCTCGATCGGCTCGCCGAACGCGATCAGCCACTTCGACGGTAGCGGGACCAGCCCGAGCGGGCCGAGCCACGGGAACGTCGGAGTCACCGGGAAGTACGGGATGCCCAGCAGCCGGGCCAACGGCTTGATGTTGCCGAGCATCGGGTAGGTCTCCTCGGCGCCCACGATGCTCACCGGGATGATCGGCGTACCGGTGCGCAGCGCGGCGCTGACGAAGCCACCGCGACCAAAGCGCTGCAGCTTGTACCGGTCGCGGTAGAGCTTGCCGACGCCCTTGAATCCCTCGGGGAAGACGCCGACCAGTTCGCCCGCGCCCAGCAGCCGCTCCGCGTCCGGATTGCACGCAAGGGTGCTGCCGTGCTTGCGGGCCAACTCGGAGATCAGCGGCATCCGGAACACCAGGTCCGCGCCGAGCAGCCGCAGGTACCGACCCGCCGGGTGCTCGTCGTGTACCGCCACGGAGAGCATCAGCGCGTCGAGGGCGATCACCCCCGAGTGGTTGGCGACGACCAGGGCCGAGCCGCTGACGGGCAGGTTCTCCGCGCCCCGCACCTCGACCCGGAACCAGTCGCGGTACAGGCGGCGCAGCAGCGGGAGGAAAACACCGTCGGTCAGCGCCTGGTCGAAGCCGAACTCGTCCACCTCGTAGTCGCCGGTCAGCCGGCTGCGCAGGAACGCCAGGACGCCGGCGACCCGGCGGTCCCAGACATCGAGCGGCGGGTCGGGCTCGGCGATCGCGGGCGGATCGACGGGCGGCGCCATCGGGTTCGCCCCGTCCGCGGGTACGGCGCGCAGCCGCGGCGGGCGGGCCAGCGCCGGGCGGGCGGGCGGCGTGCGCTCGACCGTGACCCCCGCTTCGAACTGCTCGCTCATGCCCGCCCCCGAAGTGCCGACCGGGCGGCCCGGATCCCGGCGAGGATGCCCAGTTCGGCCAGGGCCACCGCCTCGCGCGGCAGGATGCCGCCGGCGCCGGTACCGGCCAGGAAGTCGTCGAACGCGGCCGCCGTACTGCGCGGCGTGAACCCGAACTCGCGCACCAGCCGGGCGGTGTCGACCACGCGGCCGTGCACGAACAGGTCGAGTTGGTCGAGGCTGAAGTCCAGAGCGCCCCGGGACACGCCGGCCGCCGCGGACAGGCCGGCCTCCAGGATGGGTACCGCGACCCGCCCGGCCCGGCGTACCGCCTGGGACAGCGTGATGACCCCGGCCCCCGCCACGTTGAAGGTCCCCGGGTGCTGCTCGGTGACCGCGCGGTGCAGGATCTCCAGCGCGTCGTCGACGTGCACGAACTGCAGCCGGGGGTCCCGACCGAGCACCGTCGGTACCAGCGGCAGGGCGAAGTACCGGGTCAGGCTCGTGTTCGCCAGCCGGCCGATGAACGGGGCGAAGCGCAGCACCGTGGCCGCCACGTCCGGCCGGCGGCGCCGGAAGCCGCGCACGTAGCCCTCGATGTCCAGAACGTCGCGGGCGAACCCGCCACGCGGAGTCTCCTGCGGCTGGGTGTCCTCGGTGAACACCGCGGGATCGCGGAACGACGCACCGTAGGCCGCCGTCGAGGACCGGATCACGATCTTGCGGAGGTCGGGCGCCTGCTGGCAGGCCGCGAGCAGCTGCAGCGTGCCGATCACGTTCTGCTCCTTGGCCGCCGCGCGCTCAGCGTGCCGGTCGGCGGCCACGGCGAGGTGGACGACCCCCTCCACCCGGTACGAGCTGATGATTTTGCTCGATTCGGCGGTGGTCAGGTCCACCTCGATGAACTCGACGGCGTCGCCGAGGTTCTCCGACGGCGGCTGGGGGTCGACGCCGATCACCCGGTCGATCCGGGGGTCGGTCGCGAGCCGCGCGGCGACGTGCGCGCCGAGATACCGGGAGACCCCGGTGACGAGCACCACCTTCGGGGTGCGTAAGGCCCGGCGCGGCGATGCCGCGCCGGCGCGGGCCGGACCGGAACTCACCTCGGGCCTCCGCGACAGTCGTCGGACGCGGCCTTAAGGGGCCTTACTTGCCGAGACGGCGGCGCTGGACCCGGGTCTTGCGCAGCAGCTTCCGGTGCTTCTTCTTGGCCATCCGCTTGCGGCGCTTCTTGACCACCGAGCCCATGCGAGTGTTCCCCTCGAAACGTGCGCTGATTAACCGCACCAGCCTAGCGGGCAGCGCACTCGATCAGGAAATCGGGTCAGGCCGACTGCTGGAACGCCTCACGCAGGTACTCGTGGACGGCATGCTCCGGTACCCGGAACGACCGGCCCACCCGCACCGCACTCAGGTCTCCGGAATGCACCAGCCGGTACACGGTCATCTTGGACACCCGCATCAGCTCGGCAACCTCGGCCACGGTGAGAAACCGCACCTCCGCGAGCCTGCCCTCGGCGCGTGTTGCTTCCACCACGGTTCACCCCCCGGTCCGTCCCTTGCACCTGCTGACGCTACCGGTACGGATGTGACCCGCGGGCCGCTTCGCTACTTTCGGGAGGTCAGCGACCTGGCGAAGAAGGCGAGGTTGGCGGGTCGCTCGGCGAGCCGGCGCATCAGGTACCCGTACCACTGGTCGCCGTACGGCACATAGACCCGGACCGTGTAACCGGCCTCCGACAGGCGCCACTGTTCGTCCGGACGGACACCGTAGAGCATCTGGAACTCGAACTGGTCGGGCGAGCGGTCGAACCAGCGGGACCGGTCCTCGGCGATCGCCACCAGCCGCGGGTCATGCGTGGCCACCATCGGGTACCCGGGGCCGGACATCAGGATGTTGAGGCAGCGCACGTACGAGCGATCCACCTCGACGGCGGACTGGAACGCCACCGACTCGGGCTCCGCGTAGGCGCCCTTGCACAGCCGCACCCGGGACCCCTCGACCGCCAGCTCCCGGCAGTCGCCCTCGGTCCGCCGCAGGTACGCCTGCAGGACGGCGCCGGTACCCGGGTGGTCGCGGCGCAGCCGGGCCAGCGTGTCCAGCGTCAAGTCGGTGGTCGCGTGGTCCTCCATGTCCAGGGTCACCGTGGTACCGGCGGATTCGGCGGCCGCGCAGATGGCGTTCGCGTACTCATAGGCCAACTCCTCGTCGAAGCGCTGGCCGAGAGCGGACAGCTTCAGGCTGACCTCGGCCGCCGGGG
Source organism: uncultured Micromonosporaceae bacterium (assembly GCA_964645345.1). Lineage (GTDB taxonomy): Bacteria > Actinomycetota > Actinomycetes > Mycobacteriales > Micromonosporaceae > Rugosimonospora. The sequence goes on along the minus strand of CAZYCD010000019.1, from coordinate 32,778 downwards.
TCAGCCCGGCGTCCGCCAGCGACTTGAGCAGCCGCAGGTACTCGTCCTTGGTGGCGGCCGCCTGGTCGGCCGTCAGAGTGTCCTCGCCGAGGTAGTCGAGGGTCACGCGAAGGCCGGCGGCGGCGAGCTCGCGGGTTGCGCGCAGCGCGTCGTCGGTACCGGCGCCGGGCACGAACCGGCGCACCACGTCCCGGGTCAACGGGACCTTGGTGATCAGGCGCTCCACCCGGGACGACCGGGCAGCGGCCAGAATGGAGGAACGGAGCATGGGGCGACTGTATCGCCCGATGATGGTGCCGACCGGATAACCTCCTTCTGCCGAGTGGAGGACCGATGCGCCGGATCAGCAGTACGCCCCGACCGGGGTGGCAGCAGACGGTACGCGATCAGGGTGTCTCGGACACCCGTTGGGACGAGTCCGCCTGCTATGTCCTCGAGCTGCCCGAGGTGCTCAAGCTCGAGGCGGTGACCGAGGAGCTGTACCGGATGTGCCTGGCCGCCGCCCGGCACGTGGTCAGTCAGGACCGGTACGCCGAGTACGGCATCCCGCACTGGGCGGTACCCGCGATCGAGCGGTCGCTGCGCGGCGGGGCGCCGAGCCTCGTGGCCCGCCTCGACCTCTGGTACGACGGCTCGTCCCCACCGAAGCTGCTGGACTGCCACGCCGACCTGCCCGACGGGCTGGTCGAGGCGGCGATCGCGCAGTGGTACTGGCTGGACACGACCCGGCCCGACCAGGACCAGTGGAACAGCCTGCACGAGCGGCTCGTGTCGGCCTGGCGCTCCATCAACCTGCGGCTGCCCGAACCCATCGTCCACTTCGGTTGGTCGCACCTTGACCCGGCCGGCGCGGACGAGTGGACCGCGGGCTACCTGGCCGACGCCGCCGAGCAGGCGGGCATCGACGCGCGCCTGATCCCGATGCAGCAGATCGGCTGGGACGGCGACCGGTTCGTGGACGACGCGGGCGCACCGATCAGCACCTGCTTCAAGCGGTACCCGTGGCTGTGGATGCTGCGGGAGCCCTACGGCCGGCTGGCCATGAACCCGGACAGCGCCACGGTCTGGATCGAGCCGCCGTGGAGGCTGCTGCTCTGCGGCGACGCGCTGCGCGACGTGCTGTGGCAGCTCTACCCCGACCACCCGAACCTGCTGCCCGAGCCGGCCCCGCCGCCGTCCCTGGGCGGCCCCCCGGTGGTGCTGGGCAGCTGGGTGGTCAGCGGCGACGACGGCATCGGCCTGCCGGCCGGGGCCGGGCTGTGGGAGATCGGTCCGGACGGTACCGGCACGTTCGTGCCGCATTACGTATCCCGGTAAGGGTTGTCCCTCCCGGATGTCGCTTACGTTGCAATTACCGTCTACCTTTGTCGGGTGAACTTCGACGCGTACGCCCACCGAGCGGTTGATCTGGTCAACGCTCCACTAGGCGACCTCGATGACCTCCGCCGCCTGCTCGGTGAGGAGTGGATGCGGGACGAGGCCACGGAACGGGACGTGGCCGTCTTCCGCCGGGCCCAGAAGCGGCTGCGGGAGATCTTCCAGCTCGGCACCGCCCAGCACGACGCCGATGCGGTCGCCGCCCTCAACTCTCTGCTGGAGGCGCACCCCGTCCAGCCCCGCATCTCGGGCCACGACGCCGCCGACTGGCACATGCACGTGGCCAGCCGCGGCTCGTCGGTCAGTGCCGAGTACCTGGCCGGCGCCGTCTGGGGGCTGGCCGTGTGGCTCTGCGAGTACGGCAGCGCCCGCTTCGGTGTCTGCGCCGACGAGCGCTGCGGCAACGTCTACCTGGACACCTCGTCCAACTGCTGCCGGCGGTTCTGCTCGGAGCGCTGTGCCACCCGCTCGCATGTGGCGGCGCACCGCGCCCGCAAGCGGGCCGCCGACGCACTGACCCCGGTCGGCTGACGAACGCTGGCGGTAGCCTGACTCAGACGTCCACTGTGGACGTCTGGGTCAGGTGGGTGCGCGCGAACGCCAGTGCTTCGGCCAGGTCCGCCTCCCGCTCGGCCCGCCGGGCCGCCCGCCGGGTGGACACCTCGACCGCGACCGACCCGGTGAAGCCCCGGCCGGCGAGCGACTCGAGCAGCGCCGCGCAGGGCTGGGTGCCGCGACCCGGGACGAGGTGCTCGTCGCGCGCCTCGCCGGTACCGTCGCCGAGGTGCACGTGCGCCAGCGCGCCGCCCATCGCATCGGCCAGGTCCAGCGAGTCGGTCCGGGCGGCCGCGCAGTGCGACAGGTCCAGCGTGTACGCGTCGAAGCCGACCTTCGTCGGGTCCCACCCGGGGGCGTACGGAACGAACTCCCGGCCCGCCATCCGCACCGGGAACATGTTCTCCACGGCGAACGTCACGCTCGGGTGCTCGGCCCGCAGCCGGTTGAGCCCGGCCACGAAGGTCCGCGCGTAGTCCCGCTGCCAGGTGAACGGCGGGTGGACCACGACGGTGCCGGCGGAGAGCTCCTCGGCCAGGACGGCCGACCGGCGCAGCCGCTCCCACGGATCCGGGCTCCACACCCGCTGGGTGACCAGCAGGCAGGGGGCGTGCACGGAGCCGACGCGGACGCCGTAGTGCTCGGACAGCCCGCGCAGCGCACCGGCGTCCTGGCTGACCGCGTCGGTCCACACCATGACTTCGATCCCGTCGTACCCGAGCGAGGCGGCCAGCGCGAACGCGGCCGAGGTGGGTTCGGGGAACACCGACGAGGTGGACAGCAGGACTTCAGTCACAAGGTCAGGGTAATCCCGGGCGCTAACTCTCGAGGATGTCCAGGCGACGGAGGATGACACCCTCCCTTAACGCCCAGGGGCAGATCTCCAGGGTGTCAAGGCCCAAACGTCGCATCGTGACATCGGCCACCACGGCGCCGGCCAGTAGTTGGTGGGCCCGGCGCGCGCTCACCCCGTCCATCTCGGCCAGCGCCGAGGCCGGGATGTGCCGGATGAAGCCCAGCACCTGGTGCAGCCCGGTACGCGTCAGCAGGCGCGGGGCCAGCGGGCCGGCCGAGGAGGGCGCCGCACCGGCCAGCCGGGCCAGGCTCCGGAACGTCTTCGAGGTGGCGATCGGGCGGTCCCAGCCGTCCGGCTTGATGGCCCGGGCGGCGCCGTCGACGAGCTTGTCCGCGTACTCGACGAGGGCGTCCACCTCGTCGGCCGGGGGCGGCGAACCGTGCAGCCGCTCCCGGGTCAGCCGGCCGGCCCCCAGCGGTACCGACAGCGCGATGTCCGGCTCCTCGTCGATGCCCGCCGCCAGTTCCAGCGAGCCGCCGCCGATGTCCAGTACCAGCAGCCGCCCCGCCGACCAGCCGAACCAGCGCCGTACCGCGAGGAACGTCATCCGCGCCTCGCCCTCTCCGGACAGCACGCGCAGTTCGACCCCGGTCTCCTTGCGTACCCGCGCCAGCACCTCGGCGCTGTTCGTCGCGTCGCGTACCGCCGAGGTCGCGAACGCCAGCAGGTCCTCGGTCTCCAGCCGCTCGGCTGCCTTGCGGGCGTCGCGTACCGCGGCGACGAGTGCGTCGGCGCCCTGCGCGGAGAGCCGGCCGTCCGGACGGATCTGTTCGGCCAGCCGCAGGACAGCCTTCTCCGAGTGGGCAGGCCAGGGATGGGCACCGGGATGGGCGTCGACAACCAGGAGGTGCACGGTGTTGGAGCCGACGTCGAGGACACCGAGTCGCATACGGCCTACGCTAGCCGGATGAGCATCCACGTCGCCGTAGACCAGCCGGCCGAACCGCGCGACCGAGAGGTCGACCTGGACTTTCCTCGCGAGTGGATCGAGTTCCTCGATCCGGCCGACTCCGAGCATCTGGTCCGGGCCGACCTCACCTGGTTGCTGTCGGCCTGGACCTGCGTGTTCGGCAAGGCGTGCCACGGGATCATCAAGGGCCGGGCGGGCGACGGCTGCTGCTCGCACGGCGCGTTCTTTACCGACGCCGACGACGAGAAGCGCATCCGTGACGCCGCCCGCCGCCTCACCCCGCAGACCTGGCAGCACTACCGGCGCGGCTTCAAGAACTACACGGAGATGGACACCGTCGACGGCCAGAATCCGGCGCGCCGCACGGCCACCCGTGACGGCGGACCGTGTGTCTTTCTCAACGACGCCGACTTCCCGGGTGGCGGCGGCTGCGCGCTGCACGCCCAGGCGCTGCGCGACGGGGTGCACCCGCTGGACTACAAGCCGGACGTGTGCTGGCAACTGCCGATCCGCCGGGACCAGGAGTGGTCGAAGCGGCCGGACAATTCCCGGGTACTGGTCACCACGCTGACCGAGTTCGACCGGCGCGGCTGGGGCGAGGGCGGGCACGACCTGGACTGGTGGTGCACCTCGTCGCCCGAGGCGCACGTCGGCGCCGAGCCGCTGTACCGGTCGTACGCGCCGGAGTTGACCGCGTTGATCGGTGCACCGGCCTACGCGAAGCTGGCCGAGATCTGCGACGCCCGGGCCGCGCAGGGCCTGGTGGCACGTCACCCGGCGACCCCGGCGCCGGTGCTGATACCGCTGATCGCCAGCCGGCCGGGTGGCCGGGAACCGGCCTCACCGCCCAACCGGGTGACCGCCTGACAGCACGACCGTCCACAATGGCGTGACGGTCGGCCGCCGTCCGGGTCAGGGCTCGAACTTGTAGCCCAGGCCGCGGACGGTGACGATGTAGCGCGGCGTGGACGGCTCCGGCTCGATCTTCGAGCGCAGCCGCTTCACGTGCACGTCCAGCGTCTTGGTGTCGCCCACGTAGTCCGCGCCCCACACCCGGTCGATGAGCTGTCCCCTGGTCAGCACGCGGCCGGCGTTGCGCAGCAGCATCTCCAGCAGCTCGAACTCCTTGAGCGGCAACGGCACCGCGTCGCCGGACACGGTCACCACGTGGCGCTCCACGTCCATTCGGACCGGGCCGGCGGCCAGTGTCGGCGGAGTCAGCTCCGCGGCGTCACCGGCCTGCCGGCGCAGCACCGCCCGGACCCGGGCGACCAGCTCGCGGGGCGAGTACGGCTTGGTGACGTAGTCGTCGGCACCGATCTCCAGGCCGACCACCTTGTCGATCTCCGAGTCGCGGGCGGTGACCATGATGATCGGTACGTGCGAACGGGTGCGGAGCTGCCGGCACACCTCGGTACCCGACATCTCCGGCAGCATGAGGTCCAGCAGCACGATGTCCGCGCCGGTCCGGTCGAACTCGGTGAGCGCCTGCGTGCCGGTGGCCGCGACGGAGACCTCGAAGCCCTCCTTGCGCAGCATGTAGGACAACGCGTCGGAGAACGAATCCTCGTCCTCGACCACCAGTACCCGGGCCACTAGGTGCTTCCTTTCACTGCAGCTCCGCGGCGGAGTATCCCGCCGAGATCACAACCGACGGTGGTAGCGGAAGGGCGGCCTCCGGCGGACGCGCCGGCAGCCGCAGGGTGAACGTCGACCCGACACCGACCGTGCTGGCCACGTCCACCTGGCCCCCGTGGTTGGTCGCGATGTGCTTGACGATGGCCAGGCCCAGACCGGTACCGCCGGTGGCCCGCGAGCGCGCCTTGTCCGCCCGGTAGAAGCGCTCGAAGATGCGGTCCAGGTCCTTCGGCTCGATGCCGATGCCCTGGTCGGCGACGGCCAGCTCGACGAACTCGTCGTCGCCGCGGGAGGTGATGACGACCTTCGGCGGCTCGCCGTCCCCGTCCGCGTCGCGCGAGTAGGCGATGGCGTTCTCGGCGAGATTGGCCAGCGCCGTCACGAGCTGGCTCTCGCTGCCGTAGGCGGTCAGCCCGCGGGTACCGGTGAAGCTCACCTCGATGCCCTTGGCGGTGGCGGCCGTGCGGGTCCGGTCGACCACCTCGGCGACGATCCGGTCCACCGAGACCGGGGCCAGCTCGGGCAGCGGTTCGCCGCCCTGCAGCCGGGACAGCTCGAGCAGCTCGGTGACCAGCCGGCCCATCCGGGTCGACTCGTGCTGGATGCGCTCGGCGAACCGGCGCGCCGCCTCCGGGTCCGGCTCGGCGTCCTCGTCGGCGGCCAGCGCGTCCAGCAGCGCCTCGGCAAGCAACTGCAGGGCGCCGACCGGGGTCTTCAGCTCGTGGCTCACGTTGGCCACGAAGTCGCGCCGTACCCGGGCCACCCGGTGCGCCTCGGTCACGTCGGCCGCCTCGACGGTCACGTGACCGTCGCCGAGGGCGACCGCCCGGATGTGGACGCCGAGCGGGTCCCGGCCGTTGCCGCGCGGCAGGTCCAGTTCGACCTCCCGGCGGGTACCGGTGCGCCGCGCCTGGCCGGCCAGGGTACGCACGACGGTGTGCGCGACGGGGTCGCCGCCGACAGTGGAGCCGGCACGCAGCAGGCCGAGTTCCCGGGCGGCCGGGTTGGCCAGGACCGGGTGGTCGTCGGCGTCGAGGACCAGCACGCCGACCCGCAGGGCGTCGAGGCTGCGGCGGCCGAGTCCCTTGGCGGTGCCGCCCCGGACTGATCCCCCGCGCGCCGCTCCCCTGGCGGCCATCGCCGCCGCCCGGCGGCCGAGGTCGACATCCGGGTCGTGATCCACGTCCACCGAGTCCTCCGCGTCAGACGCCTGCTGCTGGGTTGGCGCGCCGCTCTGCTGGGCGCCGCGACGACGCATCCACTCCACGCAGCGATCGTAGGCTGCTGTTAACCTGCGCAGTTCGCAGCCATGGACAAACCGGACTACGCCCGGGGAGAATTCACTGCTCGGATCGGCTGCGTTCACCGACGTTCACCTGTCGGACGCCCCGCGGCCCTACGGTCGCCCGAAACCGACCGGACTCCAGCCGACCAGGAGATCGACATGCGTGCGGAATTCCAGGCCGACCTGGCCATCGTCAGCGACCTCCTGGTCACCATGGCCGAGCAGGCGCGGACCGCGATGAACCGGGCCACCGCCGCGCTGCTGGCCGCCGACCAGACGGACGCGGAGGAGGTGGTGCACGGCGATGTGGAGCTGGACCTCGGGTACAAGTCGGTCGAGGAGAAGGTCTACGACCTGCTCGCCCGCCAGGCGCCGGTCGCCTCGGACCTGCGGCTGCTGGTCACCGCCCTGCACATGGCGGCCAACCTGGAGCGGATGGGTGACCTGGCGGTCCACGTCGCGCAGGTCTGCCTGCGCCGGCTGCCCGCTTCCGGGGTACCCGAGGAGCTGCGGCCGGTGATCCGGGACATGGCGGCGGTGGGCGACGAGATGGCCGCGAAGGTCGCCGCGAGCCTGCGCACCTCGGACGCGTCGCTGGCCGCCGAGCTGGAGCGCGACGACGACCGGGTGGACGAGCTCAACCGGCAGCTGTTCGCGCTGATGCTGGGCGCGGCGTGGCGACACGGCGTGGCCGAGACGATCGACGGGGCGATGCTGGCCCGCTGGTACGAGCGGTTCGCCGACCACGCGGTCAACGCCGGGCGGCACGTGGTGTACCTGGTGACCGGCGAGGTACCGCCACGGTCCACTGTGGACGCCGCCATCTGAGCGACGCCGACAGTGGACTTACCGGTCAGCGGCCCTGGTTGGCGACCGCGGCCGCGGCGGCCACCGCGGCCTCCGGGTCGAGGTACGCGCCGCCCGGCGTGACCGGGGCGAGCGTGGTCGGGTCGAGGTCGTAGCGCAGCGGGATCCCGGTCGGGATGTTCAGCTTCGCGATGGCCTCGTCGGAGATCCGGTCGAGGTGCTTGACCAGCGCCCGCAGCGAGTTGCCGTGCGCGGCCACCAGTACCGTCCGCCCGGCCAGCAAATCCGGCACGATCCCGTCGTACCAGTAGGGAAGCGCGCGGTGCAGCACGTCCTTGAGGCACTCGGTGCGCGGACGGGCCTCCGGCGGCAGGGTCGCGTACCGCGGGTCGTCGAACTGCGAGTACTCGTCCGACTCCCCGAGCGGCGGCGGCGGGACGTCGTACGAGCGGCGCCACAGCATGAACTGCTCCTCGCCGTACTCCTCCAGGGTCTGCTTCTTGTTCTTGCCCTGCAGCGCGCCGTAGTGCCGCTCGTTGAGCCGCCAGGTGCGGCGCACCGGGATCCAGTGCCGGTCGGCCGCGTGCAGCGCCAGCTCGGCCGTGCGGATCGCCCGCCTCAGCACCGAGGTGTGCACGACGTCCGGCAGCAGCCCGCTGTGGCGCAGCAGTTCGCCGCCGCGCCGAGCCTCATCCTCGCCCTGCGCCGACAGGTCCACGTCGACCCAGCCGGTGAACAGGTTCTTCGCGTTCCATTCGCTCTCGCCGTGGCGGAGCAGCACGAGGGTGCCCACTGTCATGTGCCCCATCCTGCCGCACCGTCCCGGCCTGCCCGGCGGCCGGGTGAGAACCGGCGTCCCGAGGGGTGACGATGACCACGCGCCCGGCCGGTGACCCGCCCGCCCGAGGTCAACTATTTTGTAAGGCGGACTCTCTGTTAACAATCCTTACGGAGTTGTGTTGCGCGCCTGGTACCGACTAACCGCGGGCGGGCTGTCGCGAACCTTCTGGGTCATCTGCGCCGGCATCCTGATCAACAAGGCCGGCGGCTTCGCCGTGCTGTTCCTGTCCCTCTACCTCACCGGCCCCCGGCACCTGAGCCCCTCGGTGGCCGGCCTGGTGGTCGGCGGCTACGGCATCGGCGCCGCCGTCGGTACCCTGCTGGGCGGCGTCCTCGCCGACGGCTGGGGCCGGCGCCGCACCCTGCTGCTGGCCCACTTCACCGGGGCCGCGCTGCTCGCGGCGCTCGGGCTGGCGAACAGCCTGCCGGTGATCGCGTTCTGCGTGGTGCTGGTCGGCCTCTCGCAGGGCCTGCCCGGCTCCGCGTTCGTCGCCACGATCGTGGACATCACCGCCGAGGCCGACCGGCCCCGCGCGTTCAACCTGCAGTTCTGGGCGTTCAACGTGGGCATGGCCGCGGCCGGCCTGATCGCCGGCGCCGTGGCCCACCTCGGCTTCGCCGTGCTGTTCCTGTCGGACGCCACGACCACGCTGCTCGCCGCAATCATGATCTTCCTCTGGGTACCGGAGAGCGTGCCGCATCGGGTCAGGGCGGCGCCGGCACCGGCGGCGGAGCCGGTACCGCAAGCGGCGCCGGTACGCGGCGGCATCCGCATCGCGCTGCGCGACCGGGTCTTCATGGCCTTCGTGGGCCTGGCGTTGCTGCAGGGCGTGCTGTTCGCCCAGAACTCGTCGATCCTGCCGCTGTCGATGGCGGCGAACGGGATCTCGGCGTCCGGGTACGGGCTCGTGATGTCCCTGGCCGGCATCCTCATCGTGCTCGGCCAACTGTTCGTACCGGCGCTGATCCGGGGCAGGCTCAAGGGTTCAGTGCTCGCCACGGCGCTGGCCTTCATGGCGGTCGGCTACGGCGCCCTGACCTTCGCCGGTTCGATTGGGTTCTACCTGGTCTGCGCCACCCTGTGGACGTTCGGGTCGATGCTGGCGGCGCCGCCCAACGCGACCATCATGTCCGAACTCGCCCCGCCGGGGATCCGCGCCCGGTACCAGTCGGTCTTCTATCTGACCTTCTCGCTGGCCAGCTTCATCGCGCCCGCGCTGGGCGGGCTGAGCTGGCAGTACCTCGGTCGCTGGCACTGGCTGGTGTGTGGCCTGGTCGGCCTCGTCGCCAGCGCCGGTCACCTGGCCGCATCGCCGGCCAGGGAGCGCCGGGTGACGCTACGGACCGTGCCGGCCTGACCGAATCCTGTCCAGAATCGCCCTATCGGGGGGAGGCGCGGCCGGACGCCGTTCCCGTATGGTCGCTTGCCTATGGACGAGGACATCTGGCCCGCCCCTGGCGCGGCACCGACGGACGAGGCACCGGTCGTGGGCGTGGCCCACGTGCCCGGCCTGCGCTCGATCCTCGAGGAGAGCACCGCCAGCGACCTTCCGCTGGTCCTGCCGCGCGACGCGGCGGATCCGCAACCCTGAAAGCCGGTCCCGGCAGCGGTGGCGGGCGACGCGGACCCCCGGCCGCGCCTGCCACGCCAACCGCCAGGAAACCAGAGGTTCGAGGCCGTCGTGTCGGCGACGAACCCTCATTGGTTCCGGTGGCCATCCACATCCCCCAACGCTTGGCCACCAGACGCCTGTCACCCGGTCTCCGTCGCCACCCCTAGCAACGTGGGCCGCAGCGCGTCCGTCCTCAAACTAGGCGGTGCCCCATCGACGGGCAATCGGTTTCCCCTGTCACCTCGATCACAAGGGGTCATGGCAACCATCCGGCGGGGTACCGGTACGTCCACTTAGGACGGATTCATCAGATGCTCGAAGGCGCGCAGGTTGTCCAGCGGCTCGCCGCGCTTGACGCGCCACTGCCACTCGCGCCGGATCGCGGTACCGAAGCCGATCTCCAGCATCGTGTCGAAGCTTTCGTCCGCGTAGCTGAGCACCGCGCCGAGTAACCGGTCGAGTTCGTCCTCGGTGACCGCGTGCCTGGGTACCCGGCCGGTCAGATACACGTCACCGACCTTGTCGATGGCGAAGGCCACCCCGTACATGCGGGCGTTGCGCTGAAGCAGCCAGGCCCACAGCTCCTCGCGCCGCTCGTCGGGCTGGCGCATGACGAACGCCTCGATGCGCAGCGAGTGCCCGCCGAGGATCAGGTTGCACACCGTCTTCAGTTTGTGGGTACCGGGCAGGGTCACCGCGTACCCGCACTCGCCGGTGCGTTCCCAGGGCAGGCCGCGATCGTCCAAAGTGGACTCGATGAGCGCACCCAGCGGGTCGGTCATCGGGCGGCCGCCAGCTGCTCGGGCAGCAGGGCACGGTACCCGGCCAGCGCGTCGCGGTACACGGCCAGCAGGCCGGCCGCCGTCCGGTTCCAGGAGAACTGGCCGGCGTGCTCGACGGCGCCCCGGGACAGTTGCGCGCGCCGGGCCGGCTCGGCGAGCAGTCCGCCCAGTACCCGCGCCCAGTCCGCCGGGTCGTGCCCCTCCACCAGTACCCCGGAACGCCCGTCCCGCACTGCGGTGACGAGCCCGCCGACGGCGGCCGCCACCACGGGCGTCCCGCACGCCTGGGCCTCCAGCGCGACCAAGCCGAAGGACTCGTTGTAGCTCGGCACCGCGACCAGGTCGGCGGCCCGGTAGACCTCGGCCAACGACTCGCGGTCCTGTGGCGGCAGGAACCGCACCGAGCCTGTGATGCCCAACCACCCGGCCAGCCCGGCCAGGTCGAGCCCGCTACCGCTGTTGCCGCCCACCACCGCGACGGTCAGCCGCTCGCGTCGCTCGGCGGGCAGGGCCGCGACCGCGCGCAGCAGGATGTCCGGCGCCTTGAGCGGCTGGATACGCCCGACGAACGCAATCACCTCGCCCTGTACCGGCAGGCCGAGCCGGCGCCGGGCGGCGGGACGCACGACGTCCGCGCGGCCCGAGGCCGGCGGGGTGAACACGTCAAGGTCGACGCCGGGCGGCACCACGGACACCCGGCCGGGCCCGGCCGCATACAGGTCGATCAGCTCGCGCGCCTCGGTCGGGGTGTTCGCGACCAGCCGGTCGGCCTCGGCGACCACCTGCTCCTCGCCAATGACGCGCCCGTTCGGCTCGGGCCGGTCCCCGCTGGCAAGCCGCCCGTTCTTCACCTTGGCCAGGGTGTGCGCGGTGTGTACCAGCGGCACCCCCCAGCGGTCCCGGGCCAGCGAGCCGACCTGGCCGGACAGCCAGTAGTGGGAGTGGATCAGGTCGTACCAGCCGGGCGAGCGCGCGGCCTCGGCCCGCAGGACCCCGTTGGCGAAAGCGCACATCTGGGCCGGCAGGTCCTCCTTGGCCAGCCCCTCGAACGGACCGGCGATGACGTGGCGAACCAGGACACCGGGGGCCATCTCCACCACGGGCGGCAGATCGGACCGGGTCGCCCTGGTGAAGATCTCCACCTCGACCCCGGCCTGGGCCAACCGCCGGGCGACCTCGACGATGTACACGTTCATCCCGCCGGCATCGCCGGTACCCGGCTGGTCCAACGGGGACGTGTGTACGGAAAGGGTGGCCACCCGGTGCGGGAACCGGGATCCCGCGATCGCGCTCACTCGGGCCACATCCACTCCTCGGTGTTCAGGTGTCCAACCATGGCTGTGCCCCCGTGCCACCGGAGTCAACCGCCAGAGCAGTGCGCATCTTCCCGCGTGGTATTCCCGACACGCCGTCGAGGGTGAGGAAGCTCGCACCGACCACCAGCAGACCCGCCGGCGCTGCTTGACGAACGCTAGCGGTAGCCGGCCGTGCAGGCGTCGCCGCCTAGGATCGGACCATGTCATCGCATGGGATCGCCGTGGTCACCGGGGCATCCAGCGGCATCGGGGCGGCCACCGCCCGGCGGCTGGCCACCGAGGGCTTCCACGTGGTGCTCGCCGCCCGCCGGGCCGACCGGCTCACCGGCCTCGCGGCGAAGATCACCGGCGGGGGCGGGCAGGTCACGACGGTACCGGTGGACGTGACCTCGGCCGAGGACGTCGCGAGCCTGGCGGCCACGGTTTCCGGGCTGGACGGCCGGCTCGAACTGCTGGTCAACAACGCGGGCGGCGCGCGGGGCGCGGACCCGGTCGAGGCAGCCTCGGTCGACGACTGGACCTGGATGTACGAGGTGAACGTCCTGGGTACCCTCCGGGTCACCCAGGCTCTGCTGCCGGCGCTGGAGGCGTCCGGCGCCGGTACCGTCGTGGTGCTCAGCTCGACCGCCGGGCTGATCGTCTACGAGGGTGGCGCGGGGTACGCGGCAGCCAAGCACGCGCAGACGGCGCTGGCGGAGACGCTGCGGCTGGAGCTGTGCGGCCGGCCGGTCCGGGTCATCGAGATCGATCCCGGCATGGTGCGCACGGACGAGTTCGCGCTCAACCGGTACGACGGCGACGCGGACAAGGCGGCCGCCGTCTACGCCGGGGTGGCGAACCCGCTGGTCGCCGAGGACATCGCGGACTGCATCGCCTGGTGCGCGACCCGGCCGCACCACGTGAACGTCGACCGGCTGGTGGTCCGCCCGCTGGCCCAGGCCGCCCAGCACAAGGTGCACAGAGTGCTGTGAGCGTAGCGGGGCGCGGCGGCGCCTGGACTGACGAGCGGGTGGGAGCGCAGCGAGCGCGACGAGGGAAGGCGGCGCCTGAGGCGCACCGCGGAGCGAACCGGGAGGAGCGGTGAGCGCGGCGGGGCGCGGCGGGGCGGCACGGCCGGTCGGGCGGGTGACCCGGGGAACGACGAACCCCAACCGGCTGCGCCGGGTGGACAACTGGATCGCCTCCCTGCTCGGCCCCGGCCTCCCGGACGCGCCGCTGGTCGTGGACCTCGGCTTCGGCGCGGTGCCGGTGACCACGGTCGAACTGCGCACCCGGCTGGCCGGCGTGCGGCCGGCGGTACGGGTGGTGGGGCTGGAGATCGACCGGGTACGGGTCGCGGATGCGCAGCCCGCGGCCGACCCTCCCGGGCTCACCTTCGACGTCGGCGGGTTCGAGCTGGCCGGCCTGCGCCCCGACCTGGTACGCGCGATGAACGTCCTGCGCCAGTACCCGGAGCCGGACGCCGCGGCCGCCTGGTCCACGATGCGCGCCGCGCTCGGCCCGGGCGGGCTGCTGGTCGACGGTACCTGCGACGAGCTCGGCCGGCTGGCCTCCTGGATCCTGCTGGACGCCGACGGCCCGCGCTCGCTGACCCTGTCCGCCCGCCTGTCCACTTTGGACACACCGGCCGAGTTCGCGGAGCGGCTGCCGAAGGCGCTGATCCACCACAACGTCCCCGGGCACTGGGTCCACCGGTACCTGACCGTGCTGGACCACGCCTGGCGGGACGCGGCCGCCCTGTCCGCGTTCGGGGCCAGGCAACGCTGGCTGCGGACGGTGGCGTCGTTACGGGCGACGGGCTGGCCGGTACTCGACGGGCCGCGCCGTTGGCGGTTGGGCGAGGTGACGCTCGCGTGGCCGGACGCCGGCCGGGCGGTGGGCTGATGCCGGACCGGCGTGATGGGCCCGGGCACCAAGCTCCAGCGGTACGCGGTGGCCGTGCAGGCGGGCCTCACCGAGACGCCGGCCAGCGTGGCGTCCACAGTGGACAGTATTCTCGGCAACGCCGACCGCGGCTGGCGCAAGGCCGGCTGGAGCTTCCAGCGGGTGTCCAGCGCGCCGTACGACTTCGTGGTCGAGCTGGCGACCGCGCAGACTACCGACTACATCTGCGGCAGGTACGGCATCCACACCGCGCGGGCCAGGTCAACTGCCGGGGCGGACCCAACGTGGTCATCAACCTGGACCGCTGGGAGCAGGACACCAACGGTACGACGACCCGCGCCACGCCGTACGACCCGGCGACGTACCGCATCCTCGCGGTCAACCACGAGGTCGGTCACGCGCTGGGCCACGGCCACGTGGGCTGCCAGTCAACCGGCGGCCTGGCCCCGGTGATGATGACGCAGTACTTCGGTCTCAACGGCTGACAGCCCAACGTCTGGCCGTACGACGCAAACGGGAACTACATCGACGGGCCGCCGGCCGGCCTGACCCGACACGCTGTCGGCGAGTTGACGCCGGGACATCCGCCCGGCCGATCCCGCCCGCAGGCATGCGCCGCGATAGTTGGCGCATGTATCACGCCTTGATCGTCGCCGCGCAGATCGCGCTGGCGATCCTGCTGGGAGCCGCGATCGGCCTCGAACGCGAACTGGCCGCCCAGCTCGCCGGGCTGCGCACGCACATGCTCGTGGCGCTGGGCGCGGTCGTCGTCACGCTCGCCGGGTCGCTCGCCGTCGGCACCAACCCGGCCGTGCTCGCCGCGCCGGTCATCACCGGCGTCGGCTTCCTCGGCGGCGGCGCGATCCTGCGCGAGGGCACCGGCGTCCGCGGCCTGACCACCGCCGCGTCCCTCTGGGTCACCGCGGCCGTGGGCGTCGCCGTCGGGCTCAAGCAGTGGCTGCCCGCGTGCGCCGCGACGGCACTCGCGATCGGGGTACTGATCATGGTCAAGCGGCTGGAGCATCACACCCTGCCGCAGCGCCGGCCACTGGAGATCATCCTGACGCTGAGCTGCGACGCCGGGCTGCACGAGGTCGAGGAGCGGGCCAAGGATGTGCTGCACAAGGGCCGCGTCATCCGGATCAACTACACCGGCAAGGACCAGCAGATCGAGATGATCGCCCGGCCCCGGCACCACCACTCGCTGGCCCAGATCAGCCAGCGGCTGCGCGAACTGGACGGCGTCGAGGGCGTCGACATGAACCGCTGACCGCGGTCTACAGCGCGCAGCCGACCAGTACCGGCTCGGGGTGCAGCTCGACCCCGAACCGCTCCCGTACCCCGTCCCGGATCTCCCGGGCCAGGGCGAGCAGGGACCGCGTCGAGCCGGTACCCCGGTTGGTCAGCGCCAGCGTGTGCTTGGACGAGATGGCCACCCCGTCTCCCCGGTACCCCTTGCCGAAACCGGCGTGCTCGATGAGCCAGGCCGCGCTGACCTTGACCGTGCCGTCCTCGCCCGGCCAGGACGGCACCTCGACAGCTGCCCGCGCCCGGACAGCCTCGAAGGTCTCCGCGTCCACCACCGGGTTGGTGAAGAACGAGCCGACCGAGAAGGTGTCCGGGTCCTCGGCGTCCAGCACCATCCCCTTGCCCGCGCGCAGCTTGAGCACGGCGGCCCGCACGTCGGCCAGCGGCGCGCGCTCGCCCACGGCGACCCCGAGCGCGCGGGCCAGCTCCGCATACCGGATCGGGGTCGACTCGCCGGACCGGTTCAGCCGCAGGGTCACCGACTGCACCACCCAGCGGTCGACCCGCTTGAACACGCTCGTCCGGTACCCGAAACCGCACTGCTGCGGGCTGAATGTCACGGTACGGCCGAGTTGCCGGTCGTACGCCTCGACGGAGGTGACCGTCTCCGCGATCTCCTGCCCGTACGCGCCCACGTTCTGGATCGGGGTGGCGCCCGACGAGCCCGGCACCCCGGACAGGCACTCGACGCCCGACCAGCCCTCGGCCACGGTACGGGCGACGACCTCGTCCCACGGTTCGCCGGCCGCCAGCGTGAGGTCCACGGTGTCCTCGTCCGGTACCGGACGGAACCCCCGGGTGCGCAGCAGCAGCACTGTACCGGCGAACCCGCCGTCGCTGATCACCACGTTGCTGCCGCCGGCGAGCACGAGTACCGGCCCCGGTTCGGCCACCACCTCGGGGATCTCGTCGTCGTCCGTGACCGTCACGAGCCGGTCGGCCGGACCGCCCAGGCGCAGCGTGGTCAGTGGTGCCAAGTCGCGGCTGCCATCATGCACTCGCTCACCCTAGGCTCTACAGTGGGAACGCCTCACGCGGACGGTCATTTGCCGGGTCGGGGCGACGTACCGGCGGGGAGACGGGACGAGGATGGCCAGGGCACCGCAGAACAAGGACTTCTGGCTCGGCGCGCTGCGCGCGGAGGGCCAGGCGTTCCGTGTGGCCGTCGTCGACGCGGACCTCGACACGCCGGTACCCTCCTGTCCCGAGTGGACGGTCGCCGACCTGGTGCGCCACCTCGGCGTGATCTACCAGCACCTCGCGCAGCACGTGGTGCGCGGGGTCAGCGATCCGCCGGAGGTAGCGATCTGGCAGCAGCCCGGGCCGCCGGACGGCGTGGACCTGGTTGCCTGGTGGGACGAGCGGTACCGCGGCATCCTCACCCTGCTCGACTCGCTCGACCCCGGGCAGCCCGCCTGGAACTGGGCGCCGCAGGCCAAGCGGGTCGCGTTCTGGGACCGGCGGCTGGCACACGAGACGGCGATACACCGGTGGGACGCGCAGTTCGCCACCATCAACGCCGAGCCGATCGAACCGAAGCTCGCCGCCGACGGGATCGCCGAGGTGCTGGACACCTGGCTGCCGGCCGGCCGGCGCAAGGGGCCGACGGACGTCGCCGGCGTCGTCGGGCTGGTCGCCACCGACCTGGAACACGAGTGGCTGGTCCGCCTGCGGGCCGGCGGTGGGGTGGCGCTGCTGGACACCGACACCCTGCTGGACACCGACGCGCACCACCAGCGGGCGGTGGCCCGGGGCTCCGCCAGTGACCTGCTGCTCGCGCTCTACGGCCGGATCGGCACGGACCTCCTCGACCTCAGCGGCGACGAGCGGCTGCTCGAGGCCCTGCGCGTCGGCTGAGGCCGTCGGCACGGGGCCGGCCGCGCCGAAGCCTCAGCGGTCCAGGCCCAGGACGAGCTGCGGCCGGGCGATCTCGTGGTCGGCCCGGATCGGGCGTACCGCGGTACCGATGGCGAAGAATTCCGTGGTGTGCGAGCCCCAGGAGTGGTTGCGCTGGTCCAACTGCACGCCCACGATGCCCTCCGCGGACAGCGCCTCCGCTTCCTTCTGCATCCGCGCCATGGCCAGCTCGCGGGCGTCGTAGAGCGCCTGGGTGAACTGGGGCAGCTCGGTGTTCTGCCCCAGGTTGCTGAGGATGTTGCCGAAGGTGCGGTGCGCGACGTGGTAGACGCAGACGCCCATCACCATGCCGAGCGGGGCGTAGCCGGCCTGCAGCAGGGTCCAGAAGTCCTGCCCAGACAGGTCCGAGGTGAACGGGTGGCCCTGGTCGTTGCGCCAGCTCTTGCCGTCGTCGGCCTTCACCGCGGTACCCACGGCCAGGAACTCCGCCGCGTCCGAGCCCCACTCCTTGAACTCGACCTCCAGCCGCACGCCCACGATGCCGTCCGCGCCCAGCACGTCCGCCTCGGCCTGCATCCGGCTCATGGCCAGCTCCCGGGCGTGGTACATGGCCTGGGACAGCACGTCCAGCTCCTGGTTCCTGCTCCACCGGCCGAGCTGGAACCCGCAGTGGTACACCGAGGTGCCGAGCACCAGCCCGAGCGGCGTGAAGCCGGCCTGCTTGACCAGCAGGAACTCGTTGACGCTGAGGTCCGAGGTGAAGATGTGGCCCGCCTTGTCGGGCCGCAACTCCTCCAGCCGGGCCATCGCGTCCTGCGGCAGGCCCTGGGCGGTCGGTTCGACGGTCATCGCGATCCCTTCACAGGCGCATCATCATCAGCGGCGGCGCGTCCAGCGACGCCCGGGTACGGAACGGCACCACGGCGGTACCCCAGAGGAAGGCCGTGGCCAGGTGATCCTCGCCCTCCCGCACGTTGGCGCACGCCTGCCCGCGTACCTGCAGGTCCATCTTCTGCAGCAGGACGGTGTGCCCGCCGTACCGCCGGCCGTCGGCGGCCAGCGACCCGCGCGCCGCGTCCCGGGCCGCGTGCACGAGCTGGGTGGTACCGGCGATCTCGGTGTTCATCCAGGAGGTCTGCTGGGTCCTGGTGCGCCAGTCGTCGTGGCGGATCACCGCGCCGACGCCCTGTACCAGCGCCACCGGTACCCACCCCGCGCGGATCAGCTTGGCAAAGTCCTGGCCGGTCAGGTCGGAGGTGAACGGGTGCTTCGGGTGCCGGTCGCCGTCGGCTCGCACGGCGGTACCGATCGCGATGAACTCCAGTCCGCCGCCGTAATACGGCCGCATCGCCAGGCGTACCCCGACCACGCCGTCCCCGCCCAGCCCGGAGCACTCGTGGCGCATCCGCTGCACCGCCCGGTGCCGGGCCTCGTTCAGCAGTTGCTGGGTCGCGGGCACCGGGACCACCGGCGCCGCCGTCCAGCCGCCCGCGAATCCGCCCAGCCCGGCGTACCCGAACCCGCAGCCCGTGTACGACCAGCCGACGTTGTAGACGGCGCTGCCGAGCACCTGGCCCACTGGCGAGAAGCCGACGGCGCGGATCGCGGCGAACTCCTGCACGGTCAGGTCGGAGGTGAAGCTGCCCGGCTCGCCCCGGTCGCGCCGGGCCCGCTGCTCGGCGATGCGCCACTGGGCGCGCAGCGGCAGCCGGCCGGCCGCCAGCTCCGCGGCGCTGCCCTCGGCGATCTGCTCCGGCGTCCAGGCCCGCCCGGCCGGGTCGACGGTCACGGCTCGGTCAGCCGTTGCAGGGCGGCCGCGGCCGCCGCGTTCCCGCCGGCGACCTTGGCCAGGGCGGCCGCCAGGGAACGCGACCACTCGTCCGCGCCGACCTGCTTCGTGGACATCACGACGCCGCCGGACTCGTGGCAGATCCGGGTCACCGCCGGCGCTCCGACGCCCGCGCGGTCCAGCTCGTACCGGTGGTCCCCGACGCTCACCGAGACGCCCAGTACCGCCGGCTCCCGCCCGTTCAGCCGGGCCTTGAGCTTGCCTTCGCGGCGGACCCTGACGAGCTCGGGCGGCAGGGTCGCGGACAGCACGTTGAGCAGCATGCCGGAGTACAGGGAAAGATCGTCGGTGTGCCGGCGCAACTGGGCGGCGAGCAGTTCCAGGTCGAGGTTGGATCCTGGGGTGCCCTGCGTCATCCGCGCCTCCCGCCGGCCGCCCGACCGCGTGTCGGGGACGCTGTCCAGGCTAGCCCGCTCCGGCCAGTGCCCGTCCTACCCGGGCTGCCCGTGCACCTGGCGGGTCAGCAGGGTCGCGCCGGCCACCGCCGCCGGCATCATCAGCACCGCGCCGAGCGGGATCAGGAAGCAGACGAACACCGCGACGCCGAACCCCAGGGTCAGCCAGCGGTGCCGCCGCAGTACCCGACGCCGGTCGCGCAGCCGCAGCCCCCGGCGGGCGAAGGCCACCCCGGTCAGCTCCACGGCCAGCGCCCAGCCGCCGACGAGCGCGCCGATGACGGGTACCACCGTCTGCCCGACGGCCGGCAGCAGCCCGGCGAGGAACAGCGCCACGCCGATCACGACGGACAGGGTCACCAGGCGTACCGACTCGACGATGCCCCGGCCCAGCTCCTTCCACCACGGACGGTCCACGGCGCCGGGCAGCCCGCCGAACCGGTCCTCGACCCGCTCGGAGATCTTCTCGTAGAACGGGTCGCCGACGGCGAGCGTGAGGCCGGTGAACGCGACGATGGACACGAGCAGGTACACGCCGAGGATGGCGATCTGCGCCAGCGCCCGGACCAGGTCGCGGCCCGCGGTCGGCCAGCTGTCCGCGAACCAGGTCAGGGTGCGGGACTCCGGGCCGAGGAACGAGGCTACGGCGACGAATCCGCCGACCAGCAGCACGAAGGTGATCAGCGCGGGCAGCATGCCGAGCACCCACAGCCCGGGGCTGCGCGCATAGCTGGCCAGTCCCCGGCCGAGCAGGCTGACGCCGGTGAAGAACTGCGACACCGGACGGCCGGCTCGTGCCACGCGGTTGTCCACGCCGGGAGCGTATCGGCCCTCGCCGACTTCCGCGCGGCACGCGGACGGCCGACCGCCCGGCGGCCCGGGCGGACCCGCTCAGTCCTCGATGCGGACCCGTACCCGGCGGTTCGCCTTGCCCTTGCTCTCCACCTTGGCGACCGTGACCCGGCCGACCTGCGAGGTGCTCGCCACGTGGGTACCGCCGTCGGCCTGCACGTCCAGCCCCACGATGTCGACGATCCGGATCTCCTGCTCCTCGGCCGGGATCAGGTTGGCCTGGGTGCGGATGATGTCCGGCAGGGCGAGCGCCTCCTCCCGGGCCAGTACCCGGGTGATGACCTTCCGGTCGGCGGCCAGCTCGGCGTTGACCAGTTCCTCCAGCCGCAGCTTGAAACCCTCGGGCACCTCGGGCAGGTTGAAGTCCATGCGGGCCTCGCCCGGCTCCATGTTGCCGCCCGTCACCAGCGCCCCGAAGTCCCGGAACACCACGCCGCACAGCACGTGCAGCCCGGAGTGGGTACGCATCAGCATGCTGCGCCGGGCGTCCTCGACCGCCCCGGTCACCGTCGCGCCGGCCGGCGGTAGCGGGTCGCCCTCGGCCGGAATCAGGTACAGGTCCTCGCCCTTGCGGGTACCGACGATCCGGGTCTGCACGCCCTGCCACAGCAGGACGCCGTGGTCCGGCGGCTGGCCGCCACCTCCCGGGTAGAAGGCCGACCGGTCCAGCACGATGCCCGCCTCGGGATCGGCGGACAGGACTGTGCACTCCCACTCGCGCAGGGTCGGGTCGGCCAGGTCGAGCCGGTTCGTGCGGCCGTGCTGCGTGACACCCATGACTCCGCAGGGTACTACCGGAAAATCGCTGGCTGGGCGCCGCTGCGACAAGCTAGGCGGCGGCGAAGAAGCGCGCGATCCGCGAGCGCAGATCGGCGCGCGCGGTCCAGAGCACCCCGGGCCCGTCGTAGATGTGCAGCGTGGCGTTCGGGAGCGCCGCCGCGAGGCGCTCGGCCACCGCCGCCGGGTGCAGGTCGTCGCCGGTCGCGCCGATCACCAGCGCCGGTGCCGTCACCCGCGCCAGCACGCCCGGGTCGGGTACCGGTACCTGACCGGCCAGGCTGGCGAGCTGTGGAGCCAGCCCGTGGCGCAGCAGGTCCTCGGCGCGTTGGCGCAGGTACGCGCGGACCGGGGCGGAGTCGCGCAGCGGCCCGGGTACCTCCAGGGCGACGGCGGCCGCGACCCGCTGCGGGTCGCCCGATGCCACCGAGTCCAGCAGCGCGGCCAGCCGGGTACCCGACGCCCCGCCGGCAGCCACGTCCAGTACCGCCGGCAGGAAGAACACCACCCGGGCGAACCGGTCCGGACGGTCGGCGAGCAGCCGGGTCAGGGCGGCCGCGCCGAGGCTCACGCCGAGCGCCCGGTCGGCTCCCGTCGCGTCGGCCGCGAAGGCGAGGTCGCCGGCCAGGTCGGCATAGGTCCACGGGCCGGCAGGCGCGCCGGACCGCCCGTGGCCGCGCAGCTGGATGAACACCTTGCGCCCCGGTACCCCGCTGCCCAGGGGCCGCGTGTCCGGGATGCCGCCGGCCAGCCCGGGCGCGAATACGGTGACCGGCTCGCCGTGGCCGGTGACCAGCACCTCCAGGGCGTGGCCCGTCGGGGTGCGCAGCAACTCGGTGTGCGGCCCGGGCAGGCCCGGGCTCACCAGGAGCCGTGACCGTCCACCGCGTCCCGCAGCGCCGGCCGCAGGTCGAGCAGGTAGACCAGGGCGATCACGACGGCGATCATGCCGAGGATGCTGCCGACCGTGCCGAACAGCAGCGTGACCAGGACCGCGCCGCCGTTCATCGCCAGCCAGCCGCCCTTCGGGATGCGGCCCACCACACCGAACGCCTCGGCCCGCTGGGTGAGGCAGCTGACGAACGCCCAGACCTCGACGACCAGGCAGACCAGGGTGATACCCCTGGTCACGTAGTAGACGACGACGTCGGAGAAGTGCGCGGCTGCGATGGCCATGGCTATGAGCTTATGCCGCGACGGCCCGGTCCTGCCGGGACCGGGCCGTCGCACCGCCTAGCTGGCCGTTCAGCTCTCCTTGGCGGCCTTCGTGGCCTTCTTGGCGGCCGGCTTCGTGGCCTTGGCCTCCGCCGCCGGGGCCGGGGCCGGCTCCGCGCCGATGGTCGCGTGGATCAAACGGCGGCCGCGGACGACCTCCTCGCCGTGCGCGACGAGCTTGGTGTAGAGGTTCTGGGCACGCACCTGCGCGTCCTTGGCGCTGCTCACCAGCGAACTGGCGTTGCGCTGCGCGAGGCCGCGCAGCCGGTCGGTGTCCAGGTCGGTGCGGGCCACCCGCTCGCGCAGGTCCGCGACGGTCGCGGGCAGCTTGCGCAGGCGCTGGTAGGCCAGGTCGCCCACGGCGGCGGCGGCGTAGAGCGGGGTGGGAATCTTGGTGTTGGTCTCGGCGGCCATCAGGTCTCCTCGTTGCTCGCGTCCCGGGCGTTCTCCCGGCGGAAGGTCTCGTAGATCTGGGTCAGGGACTGCTTCTGCGCGACAGTCAGGTCGGGATCGGCCGCGATGGCGTCCACCACGCTCGGGCCGTCCTTGCCGTCGAGCAGGCCGGCCCGCAGGTACATCATCGGGGTCGACACCCGCAGCGCGGCGGCGATCTGCGCGAGTACCTCGGCGCTCGGCTTGCGCAGGCCGCGCTCGACCTGGCTGAGGTACGGGTTGCTCACGCCGGCCTGCTCGGCGAGCTGGCGTAGCGATATCCGCGCGTTATGGCGCAGGTCACGGATGAATCCACCGATGTCACGTGGCAGATCCTTGGCGGCAGGCATGCCCCCAACGGTAGGCCGGGGCGCTTGCAGTTGCAAGCAAATGCTAGCGGCGGCTAGCGTGAGGTCGGCCACCCGGCTGCGTCACAGCGCGGGGCGCCGGTCACCCCCGGCACGCCGGCCCGGGTCACCAGGTCGCCCGGACCGCGCCCACCGGCTCGCCGCGGCCGCGCTGGACCACACCCTCGGCGCCCGCGCTCAGCTCGTCGAGGACCGGCGCGGACACCCCGAGCCGGCTCAACGCGCTGGCCAGTACCGGGAAGCGGGCCCGCTTGGCGCCGTCGTCGATCTTCAGGGCAACCGCGCCGACCCCCGGCAGGGCCACCGCCAGTACGCCCTCGGCGCCGCCCTTGGCGAGGATCCCCGGTACCCCACGGATCAGCCGGGCGTCGTCGGCGCCGGTACCCGACACCATCTCGGGCTGCTCCCGGACCGCGTCGGCGACGGTCCGCTCCGCGGAGCCCGGGGCGGCGTTCACCAGCCGCAGGTACGCCCGGGCCAGCCCGGCCAGCGAGAACGCCAGTACCGGCGCGCCACACCCGTCGACGCCCACCGCGCCGGTCGGTTCGTCGACGATCTCCTCCAGCACCGCGGCCAGGTGCTTCTGCAGCGGGTGGTCCGGCCGGTGGTAGTCCTCGACCGGCCAGCCGGCCGCCAGGCAGGTCAGCAGCATCGCCGCGTGCTTGCCCGAGCAGTTCATGTACACCCGCTCCCGGCCGCCGCCCGCCGCGAGTACGGCGTCGCGGGCCTGCTCGGACAGCGGCAGGTCGGCCGGGCAGGCCAGGTCGTCCTCGGACAGCCCACCCCCGCGCAGCATCGAGCGCACCGCCTCGACGTGGACCGGCTCGCCGTAGTGGCTGGCCGAGGCCAGGGCGAGCTGGGCCGGCTCGGCGACCGCCAGCCCGGCGTGCAGCATCCCGGCCGCCTGCATCGGCTTGTTGGAGGAGCGCGGGAAGATCGCCCCGGTCACGTCCCCGGCCGCCGCGAGCGCCTCGCCGTCGGCGGACAGCACGACCACTGAGCCCCGGTGGTACCCCTCGACGAAGCCCGAGCGGACCACCTCGGCCAGCAGTTCCCCACCCGCGTACCGCACGGGCGTCGCCAGGTCACCCACGGGCCGGTACCCCCAGCATCGTGCGGGCCTGGCCCGGGGTCAGCGGCGGCCGCTGGGCCAGGCGGCTGAAGCCGACCGCCCGCGCGACGAGCTGCATGTTGGATTCGACGGGCTGCCCCTTCGCATACGTGACGGTGTCCTCCATGCCGACCCGCAGGTGGCCGCCGGCGGACAGGGAGGCGAGCAGCACCGGGATCGTGGACCGGCCGATACCGGTGGCCGAGAACGTGGCGCCCTCGGGCAGGTCGCGCAGGCAGGCGACGAGGGCCTCGGCGGTACCGGGCATGCCCCCCGGTACCCCCATCACCAGGTCGACATGCACGTGCCCGCCGGCCGGCAGCCCATGCCTGTCGAGCAGCCGGCGCAGCGCGCTGAGCTGACCGAGGTCGAAGATCTCGTACTCCGGCACGATGCCCGCGTCCCGCATCCGGGTGTGCAGCTCGACGATGAACTCCCAGCGGTTGAGGAACACGTCGTCGCCGAAGTTGACGGTACCCATCGTGCAGGACGCCATCTCCGGACCGGCCTCGAGTACCCGCAGCCGGTCCGCCTCCGGGTCGGTCACCGCCCCGCCGGTGGACAGCTGGACGATCAGCCGGGTCTGCTCGCGCAGGGCGGCGACGGTCTCCCGCAGCCGCCCGAGGTCCAGGGTCGGCCGGGCCTCGCCGTCGCGGATGTGGACGTGGATCACCGAGGCACCCAGGGCCTCGCACTCGCGGGCCGTGGTGACGAGTTCGTCGAGGGTCACCGGCAGCGCCGGCACCTCGGCCTTCGCGGACTCCGCCCCGGTCGGGGCCACCGTGATCAACGTCGGGGCGCTCATGCCCGCGATCCTGCCACGATCGCCCGGTACCGCCTCGACCTGGGCAACGGGGGTGGCCGCTGCATCGATCCGCGACCGCAACGGCGCGCTCCCTACGTGCACCAACGTCGCGCAGCAGCCCTACGATTTCAGCAAGATCTCCGCCGGCTACACCGGTTGGAGGTCGGGGAACCCGGGTGGGCCCGTCCCCTCGTCCGGGGCGGGCCCGCCTGTTACTCGGGGTCTATCGCCGCAGCGGACGGGCCGACGCGCAGCGGCTCGGTGTCGCCGACCGAACGCTTGACCACGGCCAGGGCCACCGGGCCCAGCTCGTGGTGGCGCACCGCGGTCCCGACGAAGCCGACCACCCTTCCATCCACAGTGGACACGTCGGTACCGGGGGTGGGCAGCTCGTCGGTGCTCACCCCGTCAAGGTGCAGCAGGACCAGGCGGCGCGGCGGACGGCCGAGGTTGTGCACCCTGGCCACTGTCTCCTGGCCGCGGTAGCAGCCCTTGTCCAGGTGTACCGCCCCGGCCAGCCAGCCCACCTCGGCCGGGATCGTGCGGTGGTCGGTCTCCAGGCCGAGCCGGGGCCGGCGGGCGGCCACCCGCTGGGCCTCGAACGCCCACACTCCGGCCCACGGCACGCCCAGGCGGTCGGCGGCACCGGCCGCCCCGGCGCGGGGCACCAGCAGGTCGTAGCCGTAGGACATCCGCCGCACCCAGCCCCCGCCGGGCAGCGGCGCCGTGGCGTAGACAGTGGTCGGCCGCGCCGGCACGTCGGCCGAGGCGAACTTCGCCGGGGGTACCGGCGCCACCCGCGGCGGCTCGAGCTCGACGCCCGGTACCCGCGCCTCGGGGCCGACCAGGGACAGCAGCGCCCAGTCGGCGGTCACCTCGGCCGGCTCGACGCGCATCAGGAACCGCATCCGGTTCAGGAAGTCCAGCAGCGGCCCGGCCCGGCCCGGCTCGGTGTCCAGCCAGGTCGTGGCGCCATCGTCGGTCACCACCGCGTGGTGCTCCACATGGCCGTGCGGGGACAGCACCAGCAGCTCGGTGCCCTGGCCGGGGGCCAGGTCGGCCAGGTGCTGGGTGGTCAGGCTGTGCAGCCAGGTCAGCCGGTCGGCACCCGGTACCGCCACGATTCCCCGGTGCGACCGGTCCACGAGTCCCGCGCCGGTGTCCAGCAGGCGCTGCTCGCGGGCGGGGTCGCCGTAGTGGGCCACTGCCCCGGTGTCGGGCGACCCGGGCTCGACGGCCTCGACAAGGATCTCAGGCATGGGTACTCCGGCAGGTCGAGCACTCGCCGAACAGCGCGACGTGCGCGATGTCAATGCTGAAGTCTTGCTCGTTGCGAAGCTTCTCGGCCAGGACGGCCAGTACCCGCGAGGAGACCTCGGTCACCCCGCCGCACCGGCGGCAGACCAGGTGGACGTGCTGCACCTCGCCGACGGCGTGGTAGGTCGGGGCGCCGTGCGACAGGTGGGCGTGGGTCACGAGGCCGAGCTCCTCGAGAAGTTCGAGGGTCCGGTACACCGTGGTGATGTTGACCCCGGCGGCGGTCGCGGCCACCTTGGCGTGCACCTGGTCGGGTGTGGCGTGGCCGAGCTCGTGCACCGCCTCCAGCACGAGCTGCCGCTGGGCGGTCAGCCGCAGGCCACGCGCCCGCAGCACCTCAGCCAGTGAGGTCTCCGACACGCCCACGAGACTACCCGCGGGGCAGGTACTCTCGCCCGATGCCTCAACGCGTAGTGGCCGTCCTGGGCCGCGGTCAGGTACCCGCCGACACGCCGATCCTGCGCGCCGACGACCTGGGCGCGCTGCGCGGCGACGGGATCTTCGAGTCGGCCCACGTGCGGGGCGGCCGGCCGTGGCTGCTGGACGAGCACCTGGCCCGGATGGTGCGCTCGGCGGCCCGCCTCGAGCTGGACCTGCCGCCCACCGCCGCCCTGGTCGAGCTGGCCGAGCAGGCGCTGGCCGGCTGGCCGGCGCAGGTCGAGGGCGCGCTGCGCATCGTGGTGACCCGGGGCGGCGAGGACGGCGGCCCGGTCACCGTGTTCGCGACCCTGACCGAGGTCGCCCCGAAGCAGCTGCACGGCCGGCGCGAGGGGATCGCGGTGGCCACCGCGTCCCTCGGGTACCCGGCCGGTGCGCGGTCGCAGGCGCCGTGGCTGCTGGGCGGCGCGAAGACGGTCTCCTACGCGGTGAACATGGCCTCCCAGCGCTGGGCGACCGCGCAGGGGCTGGACGACGTGCTGTGGGTCTCCAGCGACGGCTGGGCGCTCGAGGCCCCGACCGCCAACCTGGTCTGGCTGTCGGATGGCCGGCTGTGGACGGTACCGCCGGTCGTGACCGGCATCCTGGCCGGGATCACCACCCGGTGGCTGCTGGAGCACGCCGGCGACCTGGGCCTCGGCGCGGGCGAGCGGATGATCCGGCCGGCCGACCTGACCTCCGCGGACGGCGTGTGGCTGGCGTCCTCCGTGCGCGGGCTGGCCGAGATCCGGATGCTGGACGGCAAGCCGCTCGGGCCCTGCGACGAGACCGCGCGGCTGCAGGACCTCCTCGGCTTCCCCGTCTGACCCGTTACCCGCCGACGCGGATCAGCCGTGCCGACAGGTGCGGC
This sequence comes from uncultured Micromonosporaceae bacterium, assembly GCA_964645345.1. Taxonomy (GTDB): domain Bacteria; phylum Actinomycetota; class Actinomycetes; order Mycobacteriales; family Micromonosporaceae; genus Rugosimonospora. Next base: position 5,341 of record CAZYCD010000019.1, on the reverse strand, counting down.
GACATCGGCTGGCCGACCGCGGACATCTCCTGCGCGTACAGCAGGGCGCCCTCGACGATGCCGTACAACCGCTGGCCGGCGGTGACCTCCTTGGCCGTCACGGTACGCACGACCGCGTCCGTGACCAGCTCCACCTTGAGGTGGTCGACCCGGCCGACGTACAGCTCCATGATCCCGGTCGGGTTGCTGAGCAGTACCTCCACCTCGTCGGTGGCCCTGCCGTCCTGCTGCACCGGCCGCCACCAGCCGACCTCCCGGCCGGCCGGGCGGATCGGGGTACCGTCGTCCTCGATCAGCCACGCCCGCGACTCGTAGGCCAGGAACGGCCGGCCGTCATGGCTGAACCGGATCTCCTGCGCGTAGTCGAAGTCGTTCTCGATCGTCGGGTACCCGCCGCGTCCCCGGCCCCGCCACACACCCACGAACGGCAGCAGGCCCAGCAGGGTGGGGTGCAGGTCCGGACCGGTACGCAGATCGTGGGTGTCCTGGTACGGGTACTCCGCCACCGGCGGGGCGTTCAACCACGGCGGCGGGGTCAGGCTCTCAGTCACCGGCGTCCTCTCGATACCCGTACGGCCAGGTAGATCAGCCCGCCCGCCAACGCGCCGAAGCCGGCGACCAGCAGGCTCACAAAGCCGATCTCGGTTGCCACGCTGCGAATCCTATGCTGACCCGCATGGTCCGTAACCTCGTCATCAAGGTGACCGCCGGCGCGGACGCGCCGGAGCGCTGCTCCCAGGCGTTCACCGTGGCCGCCACGGCGGTCGCGGCCGGCGTCGACGTCTCGCTGTGGCTGACCGGCGAGGCGGCCTGGTTCGCACTGCCCGGCCGCGCGGCCGAGTTCACCCTGCCGCATGCCGCGCCGCTGGTCGACCTGCTCGACGCGCTGCTGGCCGGCGCGAAGGTGACCCTGTGCACGCAGTGCGCCGCCCGCCGGTCGATCGGCGCGGACGAGGTGCTGCCGCAGGTGCGCATCGCGGGCGCGGCGGTGTTCGTGGAGGAGGTCACCGCCGACAACACCCAGGCGCTCGTGTACTGATCGGCAAGGTGCAAGATCCGCCAGAGCACCGCCGGTACCGGGCCCGGTTCGTCAGCCGCACCGCCCCGTGGTCGACGTGACCACGGCACGGTCGCCGTCGAGGCGCACGAGCAGGCCGGGGGGCTGGGCGTACACGTCGTCGGCGTGCACCACGGGGGCGAGGCCGCCGGACGGCGGCGGCGACCGCAGCGGCCCGGCCGGGCGCGCCGCGCCGTCCGCTTCGACCGTGGTCAGCCCGCACGGCAGCCGGTGGATCGCCCAACGCACCGGGGTGATACCGAACGCCGCCAGCGCGGTGTCCAGCGCCGTCCGGTCAGCCGGCGCCGGGGTACTGGTCGGATCGGCCGCGGGCCGGTGGCCCAGCGGGCGGCATCCGGTCGACGCGGACACCAGTACCAGCCCGGGACGGTCGACCGTACCGGTGAGGGCCACGTAGTCGCCCGCGTCGGCGAGCAGCTTCGGGGCCGCCGAGGCCGGCGTCGTGACCAGGTCCGGCCGGTACCCGGCGGGCAGCGCCCCGGCCAGCCGGTCCAGCAGGGCCCGCTCGGTACCGGGCCGCGTCGCGAGCCACGCCTGCCGGTCGTACCGCGCCCCGGCCCGTACCGGCGTCACGCCGCAGGAGTCCACCTGGTCGTACCCGCTGACCGCCGGTACCGTGCCGGACCCGGCGGCGGCCACCACCTCGCCGATCACCCGGTCCACGGTGGCCTGCGCCTGGGCGATCGTGGTCTGCTCGCGGACGCTCGGCCGCCCGTCCAGCGCGTACCATACGGCCGCCACTAGGAGCACCAGCGCCCAGGCGGCGGACAGCCCGATCAGCAGCCGCCGCCGGCGCGGATCCGGTGGCGGCGGGGGCGGCGGGGGCTGGTACGGCAGGTAGACCGGCGCGGGCTCGGAACTCACGCACCCATGGTGCCCCGCCCCGTCGACGGCAACGGCGCCGGACCCGACGTGCGGGTCCGGCGCCGAGCGCCTTGCGGTACCGGGGATTCAGGCGGAGACAGCCAGCGGTACCTCGTTGACGCCGCGTCCGACGTCCACCGTCGCGTCGCCGTTGCCGGCCCGCGACAGCGCGCGCAGGGTCCACCGCCCGGGCGCCGCGAAGAACCGGAACTGGCCGGCCGGCGAGGTCACGACCTCGGCCGTGAACTCACCGCTGGCATCCAGCAGCCGGACGTACGCACCGGCCACCGGCTCCGCGCCGACCGTTACCCGCCCGGTGATCACGGTCTCCTTCTCCAGGTCGACCGAGGCCGGAATCGGCGCCGACTGCTCCGGCGCGCCGCAGCCCGAAACATCCACCGTCATCGCGCTCACCCCTCACCGGGCTCGTCGCCGAGCGCCACCGGTACCCCGACCAGCGAGCCGTACTCGGTCCACGAACCGTCGTAGTTCTTGACCCGCTCGTGGCCGAGCAGCTCGCGCAGTACGAACCAGGTGTGCGAGGAGCGCTCGCCGATGCGGCAGTACGCGATGGTGTCCTTGCCGTCGTCCAGGCCGGCGTCCCCGTAGATCTTGCGGAGCTCGTCGTCGGACTTGAAGGTCCCGTCCTCGTTGGCGGCCTTGCTCCACGGCACGGACAGGGCCGTCGGTACGTGGCCCGGGCGCTGCGCCTGCTCCTGCGGGAGGTGCGCCGGGGCCAGCAGGCGGCCGGCGTACTCGTCGGGCGAGCGAACGTCGATCAGGTTCTGCACGCCGATCGCGGCCACCACATCGTCGCGGAAGGCGCGGATCGACAGGTCCTGGTCGGTGGCCTGGTAGGTGGTGGCCGGGCGGGAGACCGGGTCGGTGGTCAGCGTACGGTTGTCCAGCTCCCACTTCTTGCGGCCGCCGTCGAGCAGCTTGACGTCGCCGTGCCCGTAGAGCTTGAAGTACCAGTAGGCGTACGCGGCGAACCAGTTGTTGTTGCCGCCGTACAGGATGACCGTGTCATCGTTGCCGATGCCCCGGGACGACAGCAGGGCCTCGAACTGCTGCCGGTTGACGAAGTCCCGCCGGACCGGGTCCTGCAGGTCCTTCTTCCAGTCAAGCTTGACCGCGCCGGGGATGTGGCCGCCGTCGTAGGCGGTGGTGTCCTCGTCCACCTCGACGAAGACGACTCCGGGCGCGTCCAGGTTCTTCTCCGCCCATTCGGCGGAGACGAGTGCTGAGTCGCGACTCATGGCTACCTCTCGGAAGGGTATTGGCTGGGCCGCGAAGACACGCCGCGACCCATAGGGGACGATCAATGGGAACGTCGGGCGGCGCCGGGTGCGAGGCCGAGAGTCGGGCTGAGCCTCAGGAAAGCCGGTCGCCGTGATTCACGGACGACACAGGCAGGTCGCGACCAGGCCGAAGTCGATCGGCCGGCGCTTGGTGAGCAGCATGCCGCGGTCGCGTCGCGCCGGGATCGGCGAGGCATTGACCGGTGAGCTCATGGCTGTGGAGACTATCACCGCTGCCCACGAACCGGACAGGGCCGTCCCATGTGACGGGCGCTGCTGCGCGCCTCAGGCGCCCTGACCCGAGATCGGTACGCCGGTGGCCACCGCCGTGATCGTGACGCCCTCCGGTCGCGCCTGCACGCTCTTGACCTTCAGGTGGTACGGCAGCGCAGGGATCTTCACCGTGAAGGAAAGCTGCTGGGTGATCGAGCCGATGACCCGCTGCAGTACCGACGGCACGCCGCCGCCGGCCACGTCGACCTTGTTGACATGCACCTTCGCGGACTCGCCGTCAGCGCCGATCTCGATGGTGCCGGTGGCGATCACGGTCGCCGATACACTGCCCACGGTCACCGGGGCGGTGATCTGCACCTGCCCGTCGGGTAGCGCCGAGACGGTGGCGCCGGTACCGCCGTACTGCGACAGGTCGATCAGCTTCGTGGCCGACTGCCAGTCCAGCCGCGCGGTACCGGTGACGTTGTCCGCGGTGACCTGGCCGGTACCGTTCATCAGCGCGCCGGTGCTGGCGTTGACCCCGGTCGCCACCACGAACAGGTCATCCAGGGTGACCCCCTGGGCACTCGGCCGGACCACGTCGATGGTGATCTTCTCGTACCGGCCCCGCACCACCTGGGTCAGGAACGGTACCCCGGCCACGTGCACGACCGGGTCCTGCGGCGTGGTGATCTGCTGCGCGGCCAACTCCTGCTTGGCCTGCCGGGCAACCGTGCGCTCGGCGGCGTACGCGGCTACCCGGTCGGCGGCGACGAGCAGGCCGCCCAGGACCACGACCAGCACTACCAGGATGATCGAGATCCTGCGTCCGCGACCGGCGGCCATCTGCCCTCCCGTGCCTGCTCAGTTCAGGTTGGTGACGAGCACCATGACGCTCAGCACGTACGCGACCGGCGCGGCGAGCGCGAAGCCGCCCAGCGGGCCCTGCATGTGCCGGGCGATCCACAGTGGCGACGGCTCCCCGGCCAGCGCCCTGCCCGCCTCCGCGTAGGAGACCGCGAGGTCGGCCAGCACCGCGACCAGCGCGGTGACCAGGCCCGCGAGCGCGGCCCGTGGCGGGTGCAGCCCGACCAGGATCGATCCCATGTACCCGGCGGCGACGGTGCCGGCCATGGCGCCGAGAATCACCCCGATCGAGCCGCGCTGCACCTGGGGGCTGGTGCGTGGCGACGGCAGGACGATGTCGGTGAGCCTGGCCACCACCAGCGCCACGCCGGCGGCGACCAGGCAGGTAACGACCGCTGGGGTACCCGGCGAGTGGCGGATCAAAACCACGAGCATGGCGAAGCAGATGACCCCGACGACCACGATCAGCGTGCCGCCGAGCGACTCGGTGACCCGGCTGCGGTCGGCGCCGCGCAGCAACTGGCCGACCACCGCGACCGCGAAGGCCCCGGCGGTCACCAGCCCGATCGGGGCGAGCGAGGCGTGGCGCGGCAGTACCGCGGCCAGGTCGGCGGCGACCGCCGCGATCAGCGCCACCCCGGCGACCACCCGGGGACCGGCCGGCCGCAGGGTCGCCGTCCAGGACACGATGAAAAGGATCTGTACCCCGAGGATCACCAGCGCGTACGACTTCGGCAGCGTGTAGGCGCCCAGGGTCAGCGCGACCCCGAGCAGGCCGGCGAACACGGCGACGGACAGCGACAGCAGCCGGTGTACCGGTACCAGCTCCTCGCCCCGCTGCTCCAACCAGCTCGGCAGGTCGGACTGCAGGCTGGGGTTGAGGCCGGTCTGCTGGCCCTCGACCGCGCGCCGCTTGTGCGGTCCACGCAGCCGGCGCCCGGCCTCGCGCAGCCGCTCCTCCGGGCGCAGCCAGTCGCGCTGCCCGGACGGGCGCGGCTCGGCCTGGCGCGGGTCCGCC
>CAZYCD010000018.1:0-41984 GCA_964645345.1 uncultured Micromonosporaceae bacterium | reverse complement strand
GAGGCGGCGACGTTGACCCGACGGTGGAAGTCGCGCTTGGTGAACGCGCCGATCCCGCCCTGCCCGCCGGCCGGCGCCACGACCATCGAGATGAGCACCACGTCCCGCTCGTCGCCCTGGAACGTGTACGGGTCGCCGACCCGCAGCGCCCGGCGCTCCAACTCCTCGATGCCGATCTCCTCGCGCAGCCGGTGCTGCAGGTAGTCGGCCTGGCCGCTGGTCGACAGCAGGCTCACCACGCCGAGCGTCCGGCCCGCGTACCGGGGGTCGGAGACGATCAGTTTCACCCGGCTCACCAGTGCCTCGGCCTCGGGTACGTTCACCTCCCCGAAGTCCGGGCGCACCTCGCGCAGGCCACCGGGCACGTAGACGGCGTTGACCGGCTGGCCGAGCGCGCCCGGGCCGTCGGCGCGCAGCGGCTGGATCTTCCGGTCGTAGTACGTGTCGCTGGAGAACGCGATGATCGCCGGTACGCAGCGAAAGTGCTCGGTGAGCAGGATGCGCTCGGGCGAGCGGCGCACCGCGTGGTCGTACAGGCTGCTCTCGGTGTCGAAGTGCACGCCCGAGGGGACGTCCGCGAGGTGGTCGGCGATCAGCGCGCCGACCCGGTCCGTCGGTACCCCGACCAGTTGCGGACCGATCTGCTGGTCGTCGCCGACGACCACGGCGCGACTGGCCAGCGTCAGTACCGGCAGCGCGAAGATGTCGGCCTGCGACGCCTCGTCGACGATGACCACGTCGAACAGCGGTCGGCCGCCCCGGAACTGCTCCAGCGCCCGGTCGATGGACATGACCCAGACGGGTACCGCCTCGACCGCCTCGGCCATCGCCTGCTGGGCGACGGTCTGCCAGTGGGCGGCGCTCTTGCCGGTACCCTTGCCGAGCTTGCGCAGTGCCGCTGTCCAGTCGGCGAGTGCCGCCTTCTTCCGGTCGTCGAGGGTACGGGCGACGGCCAGCCAGGCCGCCGTCACCACCAGTTCGGCCGTGAGCTGGCGCAACTGGTCGCGGTACCGCTCGATGCGGCGGCCGAGCCCGGCGGTGTCCACCTGCCCGACGGTCTCGTCGAACCAGGTCTGCGCCTGCCGCCAGCGCCACGCGGCCAGCGCCTGCTCACCGCCGGCCGGCAGCGCCTCGCCGGCCTCGACCATCCCGGTCCACTGTGGAGCGACCGGGGCCAGCCGGGCGGCCAGCTCGGCGAAGCGCACCGCCTCGGGGCGGACCGTCCACAGTCGACGGAGCTCGGCCAGGGCCTCGTCCCAGGCGGCCGGGTCGGCCTCCCGCCACGCCTCGGCCAGCCGTGCCAACGGTGGCGACTCCGCGGCGACCTGGTCGACCCAGCCCGCCATGGCCTGCTGCTCGGCGGCCAGCCGGTCGGCGAGCAGGATGTTGCCGCACGCCTCGACGGCGCCGGCCAGCTCACCCAGGGATCGGGCGTCGACGTGGTGCTCGGCCCTCGGGTCGAGCTGCGCGAGTACCTGTCGCAGGGCCGGCCAGCGGCGGCGCTCCCAGTCCAGGGCGGCGGTCGCGGACTGCAGCAGGGCGCCGGCCCATACCTCAGGCTCTGCCGCGTAGCTCGTCGAAGCGGCAACCGGCCGGCGTTCGACAGCCCCCGGGGGTACCGGGAAGTCCAGCCGCTGTGACCACTCCTCCCAGCGTGCGGCGAGCTGCGCCCGCAACTGGGTGCGCTCGACCGTGGCCAGGACCAGGTCCACGTCGGCGACCGCGCGCAACTGCTCACCGTCGACCCGGCACTCGGTCATCAGCCGGTACAGGTCGCCGCCGGTCAGCCGGCCGATCTTCTTGCCCTCGGCCAGCCTCGCCCGGGCCTCGCCGAGCTGGGCCAGCAGCTGGCGGGGGGCCGCGGCGCGGTCGTCGGGTATCTCGACCCGGCGGCCGGCCAGGAAGGTGGTACGCCGGCCCAGCTCGGCGATGGTCTGCTGGCACCCGGTCGCGTGCGCGTCCCACACCGCCTGCCAGGCGGGATCGTGCAGCAGGCGACCGAGCCGGTCGGTCCAGGTACCCTCCCGCCGGGACAGCTCGGCGGCCTCGTCACGCAGGGTGCGGGCCAGCTCCTCCAGGCCCTGCGGGCCCAGCGCGCGTACCCCGTCCGGCAGGATGCCGCGGTCGCGCAGGGCCTCGACCACCTTGCGCGCGTCACGCAGCGCGTTGCGCCGCGCGGTGAGCTGCTCGCCGGTGGGCAGCTGGCCCTCGACCGGCAGCGGCCGCAGCGCGGCGGCCCGGTCGGCGGCCGGGATGCGCCGGCCGAGGTCGGCCAGCGCGGTGAACTCGGCGGCGTCAAGCGGCGCGGGGACGCCGGGCGGGACCGCGTCCGGGATCAGACCCAGTTCCGCCGCGTTGCGGCGCAGCCACTCCCCCACCTCGCTCGCGGTCGCTCCGGAGTTGGCAGGCAGGTCGAACTCGGCCGACTCGCGCTCGGCCGCCCGGCGCAGCAGCTCCTGCGCGGTGGCCAGCTCCGCCTCGGCCTCGACCAGTTCGGCCTCCAGCCGGTCGGCCCAGCGGCCCTGCGCGTCCTGGTCCAGGGTCGCCGCCCGGTCGGACAGCTCCCGGGCGGCGATCTGGAGCTGCACGAGCTGGTCGGCGGAGCGGCCGAGGATGGCCAGGCACAGCGGCTGCAGCTGCTCGGGCAGCCCGTCGCGCAGTACCCGCAGCGGGTCCTCCTTCTGCGCCAGCACGAGCACCCGCTTGCCGTGCGCGACAAGGTGGCAGATCAGGTTGCGGATGGTGTGCGTCTTGCCGGTACCCGGCGGCCCCTGTACGGCGACGCTGCGGTGCTCGGCGAGCCGGCGGGCGATGGACTCCTGGGCCTCGTTCGTGGGCATGGGCATCAAAAGCCGCGAGCCCACCCGCTCCCACGCCAGCGGATCGTCCTCGGGCAGCCGCAGCCGGCTGGGCTCGTGCGCCAGGACGCTGGCCAGCGAGCCGACCTGCCCGTCCTGAGTGGACAGTTGTACCCGAAGGTCCTCCAGGAACCGCCGTACCATCCGCTGCCGGGCACGGGCGAACAGGACCCCGCTGTCGAGGATGTCCTTGCCGGACACTGCCAGCCGCCGGGTGGCCCGGTCGATGAACTCCGCGCGGTCCTTGTCGTCCCACGGATCCAGGTCGACCTGCCCGCTCGCGTCGCCCAGGTCGAGCAGGTCGGCCACCCGCCGACTGTCCAGATCGGACAGCGCGTCGACCTGTAGCCGGGCCGGCCCCTGCGGTCCGACGCTGACCTCGCTGGTGTCGGGGTGGTACTCGATGGCGACCGGGGTGGCGACCAGCGGGTACGTGACGCGGGCGCCGTCGACCGTGGTGCGCAGGATCGCGTGGCCCCAGACCAGCTCGATGCGGGCGGCGTCCACATCCAGCCGGTAGCGCAGGTCGTAGAGCTTGTCGTGCAGCTTCCTGGTGGCATCGGCCGCCGCGGCGGCCCGCGACCAGGGCCGCCACGTGCCGTCCAGCCACCCGCGCAGCTCCGCCTGCCGAGCCGCGGCGTCATCGCCCAACAGGTCCGGGGTGCGGTCCGGCGAGGGTGCCCGGGACAGCCTCGGTTCGTCCACATAGGACAGGTTCCAGGACAGGTGCGCGACGAGGCCGGTCGGGATCGGTGGCGCGGGCGGAATCTCCGGGCGGCCGACGCGCAGCCAGGCGCCGCCGGGCTCGGTCGGACCGAGCCGGCACGCCGGGTCGCCCGGCAGGTCGGCCTGCCAGTAGGAGTCCGTCGCCGGTACCGTCCGGACCGGCTTGTCGATCAGGCCCCGGACGGCGAGCAGGTAGTCGACGAGGCTGACCGCGCGTTCCCGCACGGCCTCAATCCGATCCGGCTCCACCAGCTCCACCCGATCGACGGTAGCGGCCGCCCGCCACGCCCGCTACAGATAGCAGCCCACCGGCACGTCCTGCGGCGCGGCGACCACCTCGCCGGCCCCGCCGCGCAGCGCGTACAGCTCGGCGAGCGTGGCGGAGGGTGCCGGCCGGCCCAGCCAGGCCGTCGCCTCCGCCGGGGACAGTCGGCCGACCTCGAGCTGGGCCAGGCAGCGCCCGGGCCGCACCACCGCGGGGTGCAGCCGGGCCAGATTCTCGTTGGTGGTGATCGCGACCAGTACCCGCCGGCCCTGGCCGAGCATCCCGTCGGTCAGGTTCAGCAACCGGGACAGCGCCTGCCCGGTGGCGTGCTTGGCCTCCGCGCGGATCAGCTCGTCGCAGTCCTCAAGCAGCAGCAGCCGCCAGCGCCCGAAGCTGCCGTCGTCGTCCGGGCCGATGGACACCCGCATCAGGTAGGCCGGGTCGGCGAACAGCCGCTCCGGGTCGAGCACGCAGTCGACCTGACACCAGGGCTTCCAGGCCTGGGCCAGCGAGCGCAGCGCGGTGGTCTTGCCGGTACCGGGCGGCCCGTGCAGCAGGATCAGCCGCCCGTTCACGTCCTGGCCCCGCATCGCCATGAGGCGGTCCATGCCGGCGCCGACCGCCGCGGAGTAGTTGCCCCGGATCTCGCTCCACGGCGCGGCTGCGATGGGCCGCGAGTTGCGGATCCCGCTGTGCGGACCGAGGTGCCAGAAGCCGATCGACACGGTGTCCTTCGACGGCGCGCGCTCGGCGGCGCCCCGGATCGCCTTGCTCAGCACGGTACGGGCCAGCTCGTCGGTGACCGCCGTGATGGTCACGTGCGCGGCCCGGTCCCGCCAGCGCACCGCCCGCAGCGTCCAGCCGTCGCCGGAGGCCAGCAGGGAGCGCCGGCCGTCCTCCACCGCGGTCCGCAGCACCGTCGCGCCGGGCGGCAACAGCGTGGCGTCGCGCCGCACCCTGCTCAACCGCACCGACCGCGCCCACGGCTCGCGCCCGGAGCTGAACGGGGCGAGCGCCAGCGCATCGATCACGTCGCACGGCGTGTCGGTGTCGTCGAGATACACCCCCGTCGGCAGCTCGGCGGGGTAGGTGGCGGCTTCGGGCACGTGTTCGAGGATCCGGCCTCGGAGCCGTTACGTACAGCCAATTTCCGGGTACCCGACGGTCCGTGATCGTGCTGGGCACCTCGGGCTGGCAGTACCGCGACTGGCGCGACCGGCTCTACGCCGGGGTACCGCAGCGGCTGTGGCTGGAGCACTACGCGCAACAGTTCGCCACGGTCGAGGTGAACAACGCCTTCTACCGGCTGCCCGAGCGGGAGACGTTCGCCCGGTGGCGCTCCCGTACCCCGGACGACTTCTGTGTCGCGGTCAAGATGAGCCGGTACCTGACGCACATCAAGCGCCTGAAGGAACCGGCCGAGCCGGTGGCGCGCTTCATGTCCCGGGCCGAGGCGCTGGGTGACCGGTTGGGACCGGTGCTGCTCCAGCTGCCGCCGAACCTGACGGCCGACGCGGACACGCTGGACGCGGTCCTGCGCGAGTACCCGCGCGGGGTGAAGGTCGCGGTCGAGCCGCGCCACGAGTCGTGGTGGACGGCGCCGATCCGTGCGGTACTCGAGACTCGGGGCGCGGCGCTGTGCTGGGCGGACCGGCGCGGCCGCCCGCTGACTCCGTTGTGGCGCACGGCCGACTGGGGGTACCTGCGGCTGCACGAGGGGCGGGCGAACCCCCGGCCCCGGTACGGGACGGCGGCGTTGTCCTCGTGGCTCGACCGGATCAGCGGGGAGTTCGGCCGCGGGGAGCCGATGTACGTCTACTTCAACAACGACCCGGGCGGGGCGGCCGTCAAGGATGCCGCCGCGTTGGGCGCCGCGGCGCAAATCCGGTCGCTGCCGGTCACCCGGTACCCCCCGGACGCCTGACGCCCCGGCCGGGCTGGACGGGGCGCCTGGGACGGGACCTCGCGGTCAGCCGCGGGGATGTGCCGGATTCGTGGTGTGCGGCCGCTTGCCCAGCTGCCGCCAGTCGGACTCCTCGACGTTGAGCCCGAAGTGCTTGGCGGCCGCCTTGATGTTGGCGAACGCCTGGTCGCGCTCCTGGTCGGTCACGTCGTGTACCTGGTCGAATCGGGCCAGGGCGTTCTGCACGTGCCGGGCGTCGGTCAACGGTTCCTTGCGCTTGTCCGGGAACGCGTAGACGCTGTCGGGCAGGTCCCGGCGCTCCTTGCTGGACAGCGTTCCATGCCCACCGTCGGGCTTCCAGGTAACCTTCATGCCCTGCTGGGTACCCGGCTCCGCTCCCGCGAAACGCCTGCTCAGGCCGTATGCGCCGGGCGTGCCTCGACGGCCGCGCGCTGGTTGGCCTCCCAGAGGTGGCGCATGTTGCGCTCCGCGAAGAACGAACCGAACGGGATCGTACCGGCCAGCAACACCAGCACCAGGCGCACCAGCGGTACCCGCAGGCGCACGGTCAACTCGAACGCCGTCAACAGGTACACCATGTAGAGGAAGCCGTGGATCTGGCCGACGATCGCCTCCATCGTCTTGTCGTGGCCCCAGATCTGGATCGGGATCGCGACGAACACGAGCAGCAGGAGGAAGACGGCGGTGAGGTACGCCATGATCTGGTACCGGACGAGCACACCGCGCCGCACCGGAGCCCGTACCGGCGTCGTGACCTGGGACGACGAGACCTGCGAGGACGACATTCCCCGAGGGTAGCCTGCCTACTGGTTTGACCCGCCACCAGGCCGGGCACCCGAGGACAGTCAGGCTTCCGTCGGCCGCCGGGGAAACGCTCCACGGCGCGGCATAGTTGAAGGACCAGCGCCTGCGAGTCTCCGGGGAGTGCGGCATGACGACGGCGTGGATCCTGCCCGGTGGAGCGGCCTACGGTGCCATCCAGGTGGGCACGGCGGAGGCCCTGCTCGCCGCCGGGATCGTCCCCGACCTGCTGATCGGCGCGTCCGTCGGCGCACTCAACGCCGCCTGGCTGGCCGGCGACCCGACCGCGGCCGGCGCCACCCGGCTGCGCGGCATCTGGCAGTCGATCAAACGCGCCGACGTGCTGCCGCTGCGCGCCCGTACCCTACTGTCGGGCGCCCTGCGGCTGGATAACCACGTGGTCGACAACGACCGACTCAGCCACTGGCTGCGCCGTACCATCCGGTTCGACCTCATCGAGGACGCGCCGGTACCCCTGACCATCACCGCCAGCGACCTGGTCGCGGCCGAGCCGGTGTACCTCGATCATGGCGACGTGGTGACCGCGCTGCTGGCCTCGGCCGCGGTACCGGGGGTGCTGCCGCCGGTACGCATCGGGGAGCGCTGGCTGGTCGACGGCTGGATCATGGCCAACGCGCCGCTGAGCCGGGCGGCGGCCCTCGGCGCCGACACGGTCTACGTGCTGCCCTGCGGCGGCGTCGAGCCGTACGAGCGGCTGACCGGCCGCCCGACCTTCCGGCTGTTCGACGACGACACGGCGGGCCGGGCCAGGATGCTGGCCCAACGCGGGCTGCCCAACGGAACCACCGCGATCAACCAGGCGTTGGTCGGGGCGCTCGTGGCGCGCGGCATCCGCGAGGAGTTCACCACCTGGACGCCGAGGTTGGACGTGTACCTGCCGCCGGGACCGTGCGTGGACGACCTCCCGCTGTTCTCGTTCGCCGAAGTACCCGGGCTTATGGACGCGGCGCGCCAACTGGCGGAGGCGTGGCTGCCGACCGCGCGACCGGTGACCCCCGAGGAGGCAGCACTCCCGGACCGCCTCACCGGCGTCATCGACTGAGTCGCTGACTTGTCTGCGCTCGCTCTCGCGAGGCCGGGCGCCTTGTTGACCGCCCTGTAGCCGACCGCTCCGCTCGGTCGCTGCGCTCCCTCGATCCGGGATCGGCTGCGGGCGGCGGCGCCCCGGCGGGGCGGGAACTCTGAAAGGCTCTTTCAAACTGGGTCACCCTGTGCTCTAATCTGAAAGAGCGTTTCAGAGTTGGGGGCGGCCATGGTACGGGAGCACCGCGCGACGATCAGCGAGCCGGAGGCGATGGCGGCGCTGACCCATCCGGTACGCCTCGACCTGCTGACTCACCTCATGGCCGGCGGGCCAGCGACCGCCTCGCAGTGCGCCCGCGCGGTCGGCGACACCCCGTCCAACTGCAGCTACCACCTCCGCGTGCTGGCCAAGCACGGGCTGGTCGGGCCGGAGGAGTCCGGTGACGGCCGGGAGCGGCCGTGGCGGGCGCTGGTCACCGGGTTCTCCGTGGAGGGGACCCGGGACGAGCCCGGCTCGGCGCGGGCCAGGGACGCCCAGGCCCTGCTCGCCCTGCAGGTACAGCGGGACCAGCGGCTGCTGCGCAACTACCTGGCCCGCCGGGACCGGGTTGCCCGTCGGTGGCGGGCGGCCGACGGTTACTCGACCTACACGCTGCGCATGACCCCGGCCGAGCTGTCCGAGCTGGGCGAAGCCCTGGACGCGCTGATCCGTCCGTACCTGGCGGCCACCAGGGAGGATCCGCCGCGCGGTACCGATCTGGTGCACCTCGGCCTGCACGCCTTCCCACTGGAGGAGCCACGATGACCCCCTTGCGCCAGCGCGACTTCCGCCGGCTGTGGCTGGCCGGCCTCATCTCCGACACGGGCGACTGGCTGCTGCTGGTCAGCCTGCCCATCCTGGTGTTCCAGCTCACCGGCTCGACGCTGGGCACCGCGTACGCCTTCCTCATCGAGCTGGCCCCGTTCATCCTGCTGGCCCCCGTCGCCGGGGTGCTCGCCGACCGGCTGGACCGCCGCCGCCTGATGGTCGCCGTCTCGCTGGCCCAGGCCGCCGCGCTGGTACCGCTACTGCTGTGGCCCCGGCTCCCGGTGATCTACGCGGTGATCGCGGTCGAGGCGGCGCTGGCGTCGCTGTTCGACCCGGCCAAGAACGCGCTGCTGCCCACCCTGGTCGCACCCGCGGAGCTGGTGTCGGCCAACTCGCTCGTCGGCCTCAACCAGAACCTGGGCCGGCTGCTGGGCGGGCCGCTGGGCGGGCTGCTGCTCGCCGCCGGCGACCTGCGGGCGATCGTCGCGGCCGACGCGGCCAGCTTCCTGCTCGCGGTGGTACTCATCGCGACGCTGCGCCGCGCGCCGGAGCCCGGTGCTGCCGCGCGGGCGGCCGCCGGGCCCGCGGGCCGGCCGTTCGCCCGGCGAGGGGTACTGGTCGGGCTGCTCGTGGCGGCCGTCGCCAGCGTCGCGCAGGGTCTGTTCGTCGTGCTGTACGTCGTCTTCGTGGCCCGGGCGCTGCACGGCGGCGCGGCCGAGACCGGACTGCTGCGGGGCGTTCAGGCGATCGGCGCGATCGGCGGCGGACTGCTGCTGGCGATCGCCGCGCGGATCCGGCCCGGGTGCCTGGCCGGCGTGTCCTGCCTCGCCTTCGGGCTGATCGCGCTCGCCACCTGGAACGCGCCCCGGCTGACCACGGCGGTACCGCTGTATGTCGCCCTGTTCGTGGCCGTCGGGGTACCGGGGGTGGCGGTGATGACGGGGCTGACGACGGTACTTCAGCAGTCCACAGTGGACGGGGAACGGGGCCGGGTGTTCGCGGCGCTGGGAGTCGCCGCGGCCGGCGGGCAGGCGCTGGGCATGGTGGCCGGCGGGCTGCTCGGCGATCGGCTCGGCGTCGTGACTGTCCTCAATGGACAGGCGGCCCTGTACCTGTTGGCCGGCGCCCTGGCCCTCGCGTTGCTGACCGGCGGCTCAGGCCGCAGCGGCCGGACCGCGACCGGTACCCCGGCCGGCGTGCCGGCTCAGCCCCCGGCCCCGGCTGCGGGCGCCGGTCTGGTGAACGGCCGGCCGGGGTCCGCGCATGAGGGGTCGACGAGCACGAAGACCTCGTCGCCGGCCTGAAGGGTGGTGTCCCGGCCGACCTGGATCAGCCGCCCGCGCCGGCTGACGATGCTGACCCAGACGTTGTCGTCCAGGGCCACCTCGCCCAGCGGCCGGCCGGCCGCCTCCGCCCCGGGTACCACGACGAACCGTCGCAGCCCGCGTGGCTCGTGCCGGAACCGCACACCGAGCGACCACGGCTCCGGCTCCACGACCCGCATCGGTACGCGGCACCAGCGGGCGATCACCGGCACCAGGCCGCCCTGCACGAGGACGGAGAAGATGACCACGACGACGATGACGTCGTAGAACCGGCGCGCGTCCGGTACCCCGGCGGTGAACAGGTAGGTGCCGAGCAGGATGGGTACCGCGCCCTTGAGCCCGGACCAGAGCAGGAACACCTTCTCCCCCACCGCCAGCCGTACCCGCAGCAGCAGCGGCCCCAGCGCCAGCGGCCGGATGACGAACGTGAGCGTGACGGCGAACAGCAGCCCGAGCCCCCAGGCGAAGCCCTCGGTCAGGCTGGACACCTGGATCGTCAGGCCCAGCACGATGAACACCACGATCTCCGACAGGCTGGCCAGCGCCGCGTGGAACCGGGCGATCTCGCGTTTGTACGGCGCGTTGGCGTCGCCGAGCATGATGCCGGCGGCGAACACCGCGAGGAACCCGGATCCGTGCGCGACGGTGGCCAGCCCGTAGAGCACGAACGCGCCGACCAGTGCGCGGACCGAGTACAGGCCCTCGCTGGGCAGGGTCACCCGGCGCATGAACCAGAGCAGTACCCAGCCGCCGGCCACGCCGACCGCGAGCCCGACCGACATCTGCAGCAGGAACTCCTCCAGCCCGGCGCTCACCGAGCCGGCGGCGGTCAGCAGGCTGACCATGATGGCGATGCCGACGGGGTCGTTGGCGCCGGACTCCCCCTCCAGAATGCTGCCGCTGCGCCCGCGCACCTCGCGCCGCCCGAGCACTGAAAAGACCACCGCCGGGTCGGTCGGCGCCAAGGCGGCGCCGAGCAGGAGCGCGGGCCGCCAGCCGAGGCCGGCCAGGTGGCCGAGCAGGCTGAGCGCGGCCGCGGTCAGCACGGTACCGGCAACGCCGAGGGTGATGATCGGGCCGGCCGAGCCGCGGAAGCGCCGCCAGCCGATGTGCATGCCGCCGTCGAACAGGATCAGTACCAGCGCGACCGTGACCGCGCGCTGGGCCCAGGCGAAGTCCGTTATCCGCAGCCGGGAGACGAGGTCGGAGGCGACCGCGGCGACGACCAGGAAGACGACCGGGGCGGGGATGCGCAGCCACGCCGACAGTTGGCTGGAGAGCACGGCGGCGGTCAGGGCGAGCGCGGACAGGCCGACGACCGCACCGAACGGGATGATGTCGTGCACGCCCGCTGCCTCCTCCGGTCGACGGCACGGTCCACGCCGACCAGGCTTCCCGGCACTCCAGCGCAACCCTATCCGGTTATCCGTGCCGCGCAGCCTGTCGGAGCGACACCAGTCAGCGATCTACCGCCGGCCGGCCGTCACATTCCAGCCCGGGCGGCGTTGACGGCAACGGGGGGTTCGGGGTGATGCGGAAGGCATCGGCGTGAGTGGCGACGAGAGCTTGCGGGTCGTCGCATGAGGCTCGACAGGTACGGGCGCGGACCGCTGCGCCGGCGGCGCCGGCCGCGGGACCCGCGGTACGCCGACCTGAGCTATCCGGCGGCGCCCTACGGTGTGGCGCAGGCGGCGCGGCGGAGGCGGCTGCGGCGCGGGCTGTGGTGGTTCACGGTCGCCGTCGTGGCCGCCGTCGTGCTGTGCTGCGCGGGCGTGGTGGTCAGCCAGGTCGGGTTTGGCGGGGGTACCCGGCCGGGAACGCGCCGTACCGGTTCCCTGCCGTTGGTACCGGACGTGGTGGGCAAGCGGCTGCCCGACGCGCAGAAGGCGTTGTCCGCGGCCGGGTTCCGCGACAGCCGGCAGACGGACGCGACGGGCCAGGGCCGGATCGTGCTCAGCTCCAGCAGCTGGATCGTGCAGACCCAGCAGCCCGCCGGCGGTACCCGGGCGGACCGCACCACCGTGGTGGCGCTGGGCGTGCGGCGGCCCTCGGACGGCCAGGGCTCGCTGGTCGCCGTCGCCGGCGAGATGCCCCGGGTGGTGTGCAAGGACCTGCAGGCGGCCGAGGACATGCTGCGGCAGGCCGGCTTCACCAACGTCTCGGTACACGACGGCTCGGGCCGCAACCGGCTGCGGCTGCTGGACCGTGACTGGGTGGTCATCGCCCAGTCGGTACCGGACGGGTCACGGCCGGACCCAGGTACCCAGATCACGCTGACCGCCGTGCAGTTCGGCGAGCCGACCGGCAGCTCTGGTTGCGTCGACTGAGCGCAGCCGGAGCCGGTCTTTGGCGGAGGCGAGCACCGTCAAGGCTCGTAACCTGAATCGGGCGGCTGCCCCTCCTGGCCTGAGGGGGCAGCCGCCCGGTTCTCAGGAGACCTCCACCCAGGTTCGGTCCACCGTTGGCCGTCGTGGACGTGACCCGGATGGTGTCGGTACCCGCGATGAGCGTCACGGTCACTGTGGCGTCGGCCCAGGTGTCCCAGTTGGCGGTGGAACCGAAGTTGATTGATCCGGCGCCCGACCCGTTGACCGTCAGGTCGACCGGCCGTGCGGTGGTCGTCCCGTTGGAGTACCGGAAGTTGAGCGTGTGGCTGCCGGCCGACAGCCCGGACACCGACCACTCCACGTAGCTGCCCACCGCGTTGGCCACGTTGACGAAGCCCTACAAATGCGTGGGCTTCTCGCAAGCCTCTCTTCCGCTTGCCGGAGGCGGAGTCACCAGCTCACTTGCTCAAGCCGGCGATGAGGTTCACCGTCGCGGCGACGATGACGGTACCGAACAGGTAGGACAGCAGCGCGTGACGCAGCGCGGCCCGCCGGATCGCCCGGTTGTTCAACGCGGTGTCCGAGACCTGGAACGTCATGCCGATGGTGAAGGCGAGGTAGGCGAAGTCGGAGTAGGCCGGCGGGTCGTCCTGGTTGAAGTTGACCCCGCCGTCCGGGCCGCTGTAGTACAGCCGGGCGTACCGCAGGATGTAGGTGGTGTGCACCAGCGCCCAGGACACCACTACACTGCCGATCCCGAGCGCGACCTGGAGCACCTGGGCCATGCCGTGGCTGTGGCCCGCCCGCGCCAGGACGATGCCCACCGCCACCAGGCTGGCGGTCGCGGCGGCCAGCAGCAGCACGTCGGCGACCGGCCGGGTCGGGTCCTCCTGGACGGCCCGGCGCGCGGTCTTATCGGCGTTCAACGGCCAGATGGCCGGGATGGTCAGCGCGAGCCACACCAGCGCCATCCCGTCCCAACCGAGCAGCGGCGCCAGTGCCGGCGAACCGAAGATCGCCATAACCACGCCCAACGCCAGGCCGAACACTGCCCCCAAACCCACCCGGGCAACCGCGAGGGCATGTCCCCGTGGCCTCGGCCCGGGCCGCTCGATTCCGACCATGCTGATGTTGTACCCCGGATCCCGCCGGCTCGCTTCTCGAGCCGCGCGGCGCGCCGGGTACGCTCGACCCGGGTGGCCGGACCCGGCGTCGCGTCTGGCGTTCGACGGACGATTTGGACTGCAATGACCGACGATGGCAAGATCCGCGCTCTGCTCCTGGAGAACATCCACCCGGATGCCGTGGAGCGGCTGGAGTCCGCAGGGTACCTGGTGGAGACCGTGGGCCGAGCGCTGGACGAGGACGAGCTGATCGAGCGGATGGACGGCGTCACGCTGCTCGGCATCCGCTCCAAGACCCAGGTCACCGCCCGCGCGCTCGCCGCCTCCCCGCACCTGCTCGCCGTGGGCGCGTTCTGCATCGGTACGGACCAGATAGACCTGGCGGCGGCCGCCAACGCCGGCGTCGCGGTCTTCAACGCCCCCTTCTCGAACACCCGCAGCGTGGTCGAGCTGGCCCTCGCGGAGATCATCGCGATGACCCGGCGGCTGACCGAGAAGAACGCGGGCATGCACGCCGGCGTCTGGGACAAGGCCGCCGAGGGCAGCCACGAGGTGCGCGGGCGGACGCTGGGCATCGTCGGGTACGGCAACATCGGTACCCAACTGTCGGTGCTCGCGGAGAACCTGGGCATGCGCGTGGTGTTCTTCGACACGGCCGACAAGCTGGCCCTGGGCAACGCCCGGCGCTGTGCCAGTCTGGACGAGCTGCTGGAGGTCGCCGACGTGGTTACCCTCCACGTGGACGGGCGGCCGGGCAACAGCCGCTTCTTCGGCGAGGAGCAGTTCGGCATGATGCGCCCGGGCAGCCTGTTCCTGAACCTGAGCCGCGGCTTCGTCATCGACCACACGGCGCTGCGCCGGCACCTGGTCTCCGGCCACCTGGCGGGTGCGGCGGTGGACGTGTTCCCGCACGAGCCGAAGGGGCGCGGCGACGAGTTCGTCTCGGAGCTGCGCGGGCTGCCGAACGTCATCCTCACCCCGCACATCGGGGGCTCGACCGAGGAGGCCCAGGCCGACATCGGCAACTTCGTCGCGGGCAAGCTGACCCAGTTCCTCGCCGAGGGCAACACCACGCTGTCGGTCAACCTGCCGGCAATCCAGCTCCCCCAGCAGCCGGGCACCTTCCGGCTCGTACACGTGCACCGCAACACGCCAGGGGTACTGGCGCAGGTGAACAGCATCCTGGCCGAGCACTCGGTCAACGTGGAGGGGCAGCTGCTGTCCACCCGCGGGGAGTACGGGTACCTGCTGACGGACATCGGCTGCGACTACTCCGAGGACGTACTGACCCAGCTGCGCGCGATGAGCCAGACTGTCCGGCTCCGCGTAGTCCGGTGAGTGACCTCCCGGAGCGGCTGGCGGGGATCGTCGGGCCGACACAGGTGCTCACCGACCCCGCGCTGCGGGGGCCGTACGAGACGGACTGGACGCGGCGGTTCACCGGTACCGCGCGGTGCGTGGTACGGCCGGCGGACACTGCCGAGGTCGCCGCCGTGGTCCGGGCGTGCGCGGAGGCCGGGATACCGCTCGTCGTGCAGGGCGGCAACACCGGCCTGGTCGGCGGCGGGGTACCGGAGCCCGACTCCGGCGCGGTGCTGGTGAGCCTGGCGCGGCTGACCGACCTCGAACCGGTCGACCCGGTCGAGGCGCAGGTTACCGCCGGTGCCGGGGTGACGCTCGAACGGCTCCAGGCACATGCCCGCGCCGCCGGGCTGGACTTCGGCGTGGACCTCGCGGCCCGCTCAGCCGCCACGGTCGGCGGCCTGATCGCCACCAACGCGGGCGGGGTGCGGGTGCTGCGGTACGGGAGCATGCGGGCGCAGCTCGCCGGGGTCGAGGCGGTACTGGCCGACGGTACCGTGGTCAGCCGGCTGGCCGGCTTGGCCAAGGACAACACCGGCTACGACCTGACCCAGTTGCTGGCCGGCAGCGAAGGGACGCTGGGCATCGTGACCCGGGCCCGGCTGCGCCTGGTGCCGCTGCTCACGTCGCACGCGGTCGCCCTCGTGGGGCTGGACGGTACCGGTGCCGCGCTGGACCTGCTCGCTGCGGCCCGGCAGCGGCTGACCACCCTGTCCGCCGCGGAGCTGTGTTACGCCGACGGCGTCGAGCTGGTGCGCCGGTACTCCGGGCTGCCCGCCCCGTTCCCGGTCGCCTACCCGGCCTACGTAGTGCTGGAGTGCGCGGCCCGCACCGACCCGACCGACGAGCTGCTGGAGCTGCTGTCCGAGTGCGACGCGGTGTCCGACGCCACGGTCGCCTCGGACCAGGCCGGCCGCGCGCGGCTGTGGGCCTACCGCGAGCAGCACACCGAGGCGATCAGCGCGGCCGGGGTACCGACGAAGCTCGACGTGTGCGTACCCCTGGGCGAGCTGGCCGCCTTGGTGGCTTCTCTGCCGGGCGCCGTGACCTCGGCGGCCCCGGCCGCCCGCACCGTCCTGTTTGGACACCTGAACGAGGGCAACCTCCACGTCAACGTGCTGGACGCCGGGGACGCGGCCGAGGATGTCACCGACGCCGTGCTGCGCCTGGTCTCCGCGCACCGGGGCAGCATCAGCTCGGAGCACGGCGTGGGCCGGGCCAAGGCGGCGTGGCTGCACCTGTCCCGCTCCGTTGAGGAGATCGAGGCCATGCGCCGGGTCAAGTCCGGGCTCGACCCGGCCGGCCTGCTGAGCCCGGGGGTACTGCTGCCTTTACCTGAGGGGTAATCGACAGCACGACCCGGCGCCCGGAAGGTAGGTGGCATGACAGTCACCGAAAACCGTGTGCCGGCAACGATTCCGGCTCCACCGGCCGACCGCCTGCGCTGGGGTACCCTCCTCGTGGTGCTCGCCGGGGTGTTCATGACCACCCTCGACTTCTTCATCGTCAACGTGGCTATCCCGGAAATCCAACGGGACCTGCGCGCCGGTGGCGGCGCGATCGAATGGACGGTCGCCGGGTTCAGCCTCGCCATCGCGTCCGGCGTCATCACCGCCGGCCGGCTCGGCGACCGGTACGGCCGGCGGCGGGTGTACGGCATCGGGCTGGCGCTGTTCACCCTGGCGTCGTTGGCCTGCGGGCTCGCGCCCGGGGCCGCAGCGCTGGTTGCCGCCCGGGTCGGTCAGGGCGTGTCCGCCGCGCTGATGGCGCCGCAGGCGCTGGCAATCCTCGGTACCGCCTTCGCCGGGCAGGCGCGGGCCCGTGCGTTCAGCGCCTACGGGCTGTCCATGGGGCTGGCCGCCGTGTTCGGCCAGCTGATCGGCGGGCTGCTGATCCGGGCCGACCTGTTCGGGCTCGGCTGGCGGTCCTGCTTCCTTATCAACGTACCGGTCGGTGTGCTGGCACTGGCCCTGCTGCGCCGCACGGTACCCGCGTCGGCCGGTATCGGGCGTTCCCGGCTGGACCTGGCCGGGATGGCGCTGGTCACGGCGGCGCTCGTCGCAACGGTACTGCCGCTGATCGAGGGGCAGTCCGAGCACTGGCCACTGTGGACGGTGCTCAGCTTCGTCGCGGCGGCGGTCCTGTTCGGCGCGTTCGTCGGGTACCAGGGGTGGCTGGGCCGGCGCGGAGGCGCGCCGCTGATGGAGCTGGACCTGTTCCAGGAGCGGGCGTTTAGCGCCGGGCTGGTGGCGCAGCTGGTGTTCTGGATGGGCCAGGGCTCGTTCTTCCTGGTGTTCGCGCTCTACCTGCAGCAGGGCCACCGGCTCGACGCGCTGCACTCCGGACTGGTGTTCGTGGCGATCGGCGCCGGGTACCTTGCCACCTCGACGGTGTCTCACCGAATCGTGGCGCGGCTCGGGCGCCAGGCGGTGGCCGCCGGTACGGTGCTGATGGCGGCCGGCCTGCTGGTGTTGTCCGTCGCGGTGGGCCGCATCGGCGTCACCGGACCGGTCATGGCGCTGGTACCGGGCCTGGTTCTGGACGGCGCCGGGATGGGCATGGCGCTCGCCCCGCTGGTCTCCCTCGTACTGGCCCGGGTGCGGCTGGCCCACGCGGGCGCGGCCAGCGGCGTGCTGTCCACCGCGATGCAGGTCGGCGGCGCGCTCGGGGTCGCCGTTGTCGGGCTGGTGTTCTACCGGTCGCTGGACGGGCCCGTCGCCGACTTCGCCGGCGCCTTCCGCACCGCGATCGACGCGCTGGTCTGCGTGGCGCTGGGTACCGCGGTGGCGGTGCAGGTCCTACCGGGGAGAATCGCATCATGACCATGGTCGCGAACCGGCCGGTCGGCGAGCTGCTGCGCGAGTGGCGCGAGCGGCGCCGGCTCAGCCAACTCGAACTGTCCAGTCAGACAGACATCTCCACGAGGCACCTGAGCTTCGTGGAGACCGGCCGGGCACGGCCCAGCGTCCAGCTCATCCTGCGGCTGACCGAACACCTCGACGTGCCGCTGCGCGACCGCAACCGGGTGCTGCTCGCGGGCGGGTACGCGCCGGCCTATCCGGAGACCGCGCTGGACGCGCCCCGGCTGTCGGCGGTACGGGAGGCGGTCCGGCGGGTGCTGTCCGGGCACGAGCCCTACCCGGCGGCCGCGGTCGACCGGCACTGGCGGATGGTGGACGGGAACGCGGGGGTGGCGCTGTTCACCGAAGGCTGCGCGCCGCAGCTGCTCGCACCGCCGGTGAACGTGCTGCGGTTGAGCCTGCACCCGGACGGGATGGCGCCGCGCATCGAGAACCTGGCCCAGTGGCGGGAGCACCTGCTCGACCGGCTGCACCGGCAGGCGGCGGCCACCGGCGACCAGTACCTAGCCGAGCTGCACGAGGAGCTGTCCGGGTACCCGGGCGGACCGGCGGCGGCCGGACCCCCGCCGGCCGGGCCAGGCGGGGCCGCCGGGCCGGGGGCGGGCGGCGTGGGGGCGGACCGGTTGGTGGTACCGCTGCGGTACCGGCGCGGGGACGAGGTGCTGTCGTTCTTCAGTACCACGACGGTCTTCGGTACCCCGCTGGACGTGACGCTCGCCGAGCTCGCCATCGAGTCCTTCTTCCCGGCCGACCCGGCCACGGCGGCCCGCCTCCGTGCGACGGCCCGGGTGGGACGACCTAGCCCACGGCCGCGATGACCACCTCGTGGGTCTGTGCCCCGGGTTCGGCGAAGCGCAGCAGCCGGCGGCCCTCCGCGGTGAGCGCCGAGGTGTCCCTTTTGGACAGTGGCCGGAACGGCGTGACGGTCAGCGTCGCCCTGCCCCGCGCGCGGGCGATGTCCCACAGGCCCTGCACGAGGCCGCCGACCAGGATCGTGCCGCGGATGATGCCGTTCTGCGTGAAGGCCACCCTGCGGTCCTCGTCGCGCAGCACCCTGGTCCGGTCGGCGTAGGACAGCAGGAGGTTGTCGAAGGGCGCGAGGTACCGCACCGGCGCCGGGGTGTCTGGGTCGGGGCGCGGCGCGTCCGGCGGGTCGTACAGTCGCCGGCCCCGGTCGTCGGTGAACTCCCGCAGCCGCGACCCGAGCCGCTCGACGACCTCACCGAGCCGGGTCAGGCCCGACCACGCCTGGGCATCGGCGACCGTGGCCGGACCGAACGCGGCGAAGTAGCGCAGTACGACGTCCTCAATGGACGGTCGCGCCTCCATCGGGCCGCCCAGCCACTCCTCGGCCGTGCTGCACACGGGCTGGCCGCTGCGGCCCCACACACCGCGCGGCGGCAGCTGCACGAGGGGAAGCAGCGAGCGCGCGGCGTGGGCGAGTGCCACCGGCTCGGTGCCGGGGAACCGCTCGGCCAGCAGCGGCCCCAGTGCGTTGGTGGTCATCGGCCGCCCGGCCAGCAGCGCCCGCGCCTCGCGGGCGATGTCCACGAAGTCGAGGTCACGCAGGGCCTTGCCGTAGATGGTGTTGGTGCGCAGCATCCGCTCGTACATGGGTTGCAGCAGGGGGCGCAGGATGCGACAGTCCGCGGCGCTGACCAGGTGGACGGTGCCGCGCATCACCGCGATCCGTACCACCTCGCGGTCGAGGATCAGCCGCGCGAGGTCGTCGGGCTGGAACACGGATAGCCGGCTCCACAGACCGAAGTAGGGTGGGAAGGGCGCCTGGGCCTGCAGGCCGACCAGATGCTCCACTGTGGACAGCACGGTCCGGTCGGCGCGGGCGAGCAACGACTGCCGGGCCAGCGTGGCGCGGTTGATCTGGCGGGCGGTCAGCCGGTCGGGTGCCATCCCGCGACGGTACCGATCGGGTCTGAGGTTTTCCGCGCGGGCCCGGCGAGGCCGGTGGTCGCCTGTAGCGGACGGCGGTCAGAACTGCGCGCCGAGCCGGGCGCGCAGCTCATCGGAGGGCAGGTCGGCGAGGTACGCCGGGCTGCCGGGCTGCTGCGTCCGGCCGCCGCCGGCCAGGCTGCCCGCGTCCACCGGGTCGAAGCCCAGCTCCTCCACCAGATCCATGACTGTCCGCTTGGCCTGGTCGTCGTCGGCGGAGACCGGAATGCCGTAGAGCATCTCCGCACCGCCGCAGTGGCCGTAGTCGTGCAGGTGCTCCGCTTCCATCGCGTTGAACGCCTTGACCACGTGGGCACCGGGCAGGTGCGCGGCAACGAGCTCGCTGGAGGTGGTGCGGTCGTCGTCGAGGTCGGCGAAGTGCCCGTCCCGCTCCGGGTAGTAGTTCATGCAGTCGACGACCACCCGGCCGGCGAGGTCGGGCGCCGGCAACTGCGGGTACCGCCCGAACGGGATCGCCACGACCGCCACCTCGCCGTAGCGGGCCGCCTCCGGCACGTTCGCGGGGTGGGCGTGGTTGCCCAGCTCCTCGGCGAGCCCGTGGAGGGTCTGCGGTCCGCGCGAATTGGACAGCGCGACCTGATGACCGACCGCGACGAACTTCCGGGCAAGCGTGGAACCGATCTGTCCGGTACCGATAATCCCGATGCGCATGCGGCGGTGCTACCCGGGCGGCCGCCGGATATGCGGCGGTACCGCCGACATCGCGCGGCGCCGCGGGCGGGGAAGCGACTCCCCGCCCGCGGTCTTTAGGACACCGACTGCCTACTCAGGCCGACTTGAGGAACGTCATCAGTTCGGCGTTGATTTCGTCGGCGTGCGTCCACGGGATACCGTGCGGCGCACCCTCCAATGTGGTCAGATGGCTGCCCGGCAGCATGTCCACCAGCCTCTTTCCGGTCACCGGATAGGGCAGCACGCGGTCCTGATCACCCTGGATGATGTGCACCGGCACGTCGATGCGCGGCAGGTCCTGGCGGAAGTCCGTCAACCACGCCGGCACGCAGGCCGCGGTACCGATCGGGGACGCCATCATCGCGACGTTCCAGTGGTAGTGCATCGCGTCCTCGCTGACCCGCTTGCCCAGGTTCTGGTCCGGGTTGAAGAAGTTGTCCGTGAACTGCTTCTCGAACGCGGCCCGGTCGTTGATGATGCTCTGCACGAAGCCGTCGAACATGCTCTTGTCGAGGCCCTCGGGGTTGTCAGACGTCTTCATCAGGAACGGCGGGATCGGCGAGATGAGCACGGCCCGGGTGACCCGCTCCGACCCGTAGGCGCTCAGGTACCTGGTGACCTCACCGGTACCCATGGAGTGCCCGATCAGCGTGACGTCCTGCAGATCCAGCGCCATAATGAGCTTCGCCAGGTCGCCGGCGAACGTGTCGTAGTCGTATCCGGTGGCCGGTTGGCTGGACCGGCCGAACCCCCGCCGGTCGTACGTGATGGTGCGGTACCCGGCCATCAGCAACGGCCCGACCTGCTTCTCCCACGCGCCGCCGCTGTACGGGAACCCGTGGATCATCACGACCGGCGGCCCGGACCCGTGATCCTCGTAGTACAGATCAATAGGGCAGGCATTTTCTTCACCAACGGTGATGTACGGCACGAGACTCTCCTCTGCCTCCGTAGCTTGACCTACAGCACCCATCGTGTGCCGCGGCCGGGCGAACCCGGTTCACCATCCGAGGGTGATCCTCCGAAACGCCCCGGCCGGCGGGCGGGGTACGGTCGTGGCGTGACCGACGGGGCGGCGCGCAGCCAGAAGGAGCGGATGCTCGCGGGCGAGCACTACATCGCCGCCGACCCCGAACTGGCCGCCGAACGCGAGCGGGCACTGCGGCTGATGGCCCGGTTCAACGCGACCGATCCGGCGGATCCCGCCGCGCTGCGCGCGGTGCTGTCCCAACTGCTCGGCGCGCTCGGCGAGGGTACCGAGATCCGGCCACCGCTTTACTGCGACTACGGGTACCAGACGTCCGTGGGCAGCGGTTGCTTCATCAACTTCGGTGTCGTGCTGCTCGACGTCGCCCGGGTGACCATCGGCGACCACGTGCAGATCGGCCCGAACGTCCAGTTCCTCACGCCGACGCACCCGGTGGAGCCGCAGGCCCGCAAGTCGGGCCTGGAGGCGGCCGAGCCGATCACGGTCGGGGACAACGTCTGGCTCGGCGGCGGCGTCATCCTGCTGCCCGGGGTGAGCATCGGCGCCGACACCGTGGTCGGCGCCGGATCCGTGGTGACCAGGAGCCTGCCCGAGCGGGTGGTCGCGGTGGGCAACCCGGCCCGGGTGGTCCGCGGCCTCTAGCTTCCCAATACGCGCAGGATCGCCCGGATGCTCCGGCGCGCCACCACCTCGTCGAACCTCAGCCGCCCCTGGCAGAACATCGCGAACATGCGGAACCCGGGCGGCGTGGCCAGCGCGCCGTGGAACGCCCAGGGGTGCCGGTTGAACGCGGTGATCAGCCGCCGTCCCGCGCGCATCTGCGGCTCCAGTTCGCGGCCGACCGCCGCCACGTACCCGTCGAGGTCGCCCCGGGCCGCCGCGGCGCCGGCCAGCGCACCGGAGCGCAGCGCGAAGCTGATGCCCTCCCGGGTCCAAGGCTCCAGCAGGCCCGCCGCGTCACCCGCCACCAGCACGGCTCCCCGGCGCAGCGGCGAGTCGGCCGCCCGGCACCGGGTCAGGTGCCCCGAGTCGTGCACCGGCTCGATGCCGGCAAGGCCCAGCCGCGCCACGAAGTCGTCCAGGTACCGGCGGGTCGCCTCGCCCCGCCCCCGCGCCGCGATGACGCCGACGGTCAACACGTCGCCCTTCGGGAAGACCCAGGCGTACGAGCCGGGCAGCGGCCCCCAGTCGATGAGCAGCCTTCCCCGCCAGTACTCCGCGACCTCGTCGGGTACCGGCAGCTCCACCTCCAGCCCGAGGTCCACCTGCTCGTAGCGGACCCCGACGTGGCGGGCGGTGACTCCGGACGACCCGTCGGCGCCAACCACCACCGTCGCGACCACCCGGGTACCGTCGGCCAGCCGCACGGCGGCCCCGTCCGGATCCTCCTCGACCGCGCGCACCGTGGACCGCTCCTGAACCTGGGCGCCCGCCTCGACGGCGGCCTTGCGCAGCGCGTCGTCGAACTCCTCGCGGCGCACCATGCTGATGAGCGGGCCCGACCGGCTCGCCCTAGCGATGCGGCGCCGGCCGTCGAGCGTGAACACGGCCCGCTCCACCCGGTCCCTGGCCGGTACCTCGACGGAGCCGGCGACCGCCGCGAGCGAGGTGCCGATCAGCCCGCCGCCGCAGGTCTTGTACCGGGGGTGCGCGGCGCGCTCGATGACCAGCGTCCGGGCACCTGCGGCGGCGGCCACCCGGGCCGCGTTCAACCCGGCCGGGCCGGCCCCCACCACGATCACGTCCCATTCCGCCACCCGGGCAGCCTATGCGGCGCCCGTACGATGCCCTGCATGAGGATCGCGGCGGCCGAGGTCATCGTCACCAGTCCTGCGCGCAACTTCGTGACCCTCAAGATCACGACGGACGACGGCGTGGTCGGTTACGGCGACGGTACCCTCAACGGTCGTGAACTCGCGGTGGCCAGCTACCTGCGCGACCACCTCGCCCCGCTGCTGATCGGCCGCGACCCGCACCGCATCGAGGACACCTGGCAGTACCTCTACCGCGGCGCCTACTGGCGGCGCGGCCCGGTGACGATGGCGGCGATCGCCGCGGTGGACGTCGCGCTGTGGGACATCAAGGGCAAGGTCGCCGGGCTGCCGCTCTACCAACTGCTCGGCGGGGCGAGCCGGGACCGCATTCTGGCTTACGGGCACGCGAGCGGCCCGGACATCCCGCGACTGCTGGAGTCGGTGCGCGCGCACCGCGAGGCGGGCTTCGCCGCGATCCGCATCCAGTGCGGGGTACCGGGCCTGGACCGGATGTACGCGGTCGCCCGCCCCTCGACTCCTGCTGCCGGTGCCGCCGCGCAAGCCGCTGCGCCGCTTCCTGAGGTTGAGGAGTGGGACACGGCGACGTACCTGCGCTTCCTACCGAAGGCGTTCGCGGCGGTACGCGAGGAGTTCGGCGACGAGTTGCCCCTGCTGCACGACGCGCACCACCGGTTGACCCCGATCGAGGCGGCCCGGCTGGGCAGGGCGCTGGAGCCGTTCGACCTGTTCTGGCTGGAGGACCCGACCCCGGCGGAGAACCAGGAGTCCCTGCGCCTCGTACGGCGGCACACGGTGACGCCGCTGGCGATCGGCGAGGTGTTCAACACGGTGTGGGATTACCAGACGCTGATCCGCGAGCAACTGATCGACTACGTGCGCTCGTCGGTCACGCACGCGGGCGGCGTGACCGCGCTGCGGAAGATCTTCGACTACGCGGCGCAGTACCAGATCCGGTCGGGCATCCACGGCCCGGTCGACATCTCACCGATCGGGATGGCGGCCGGCCTGCACCTGGACCTCGCCATCCATAACTTCGGCATCCAGGAGTACGCGCCACACCGGCCGGAGACGCTGGAGGTGTTCCGCGTCGGGTACCGCCTCGAGGACGGGTACCTGCATCCCGGCGAGGCACCGGGGGTCGGCGTGACGGTCGACGAGCAGGCCGCCGCCCGGTACCCGTACTCCCCCGCGTACCTGCCGGTCAACACGCTCCGGGACGGTACCGTTCACGACTGGTGAACGGCGCGGGCCTCCACCGCCGCGTACCCGACGAGCACGTAGCCGGCCAGCGGGTCGGCCCACCACCACCCGGCGGTGGCGTTGAGCAGCAACCCGGCCAGTACCGCGGCGGCGAGCAGCCCGTCGACCAGGGTGACCCGGCCCTCGGCGTGCAGCACGGGGTCGCCGAGTGCCCGGCCGGTGCGCGCCTTGCCGGCGGCCAACGCGAACATCACAGCGGCGGTCCAGGCGATCCCGGCGGGGCTGTGCTGCGGGCGCAGCCTGACGGCGAGGGCGACGGTGGACTGTACGGCGAGGTAGAGGCCGAGGACCGCGAAGGCGAAGCCGATCAGCCGCAGTCCCTTGCGCTGCCGGGCCTCGGGGGCGCCGGACAGCTCCCAGATGACGACGACGGACGCGCCGATCTCGATCAGCGAGTCGAGGCCGAAACCGGCCAGCGCAACGGATCTGGCGGTCACCGCGGCGACGGCGAGCACGAGTACGCCGACGACGTTCCAGGCGAGGGTGGCGTACTCCAGCGCGAAGCCGCGCGTGCGCAGCCGCGCGGTATCCGGCGGTACCGGCAGGGTCATGATGCGCACTCTGCCATTCCCGCCCGCAGCACCGCGCTCCGTCCCCACGGGCGACCGAATCCGTTGTGGATCGTCGCAGGAGTACGCGTTGACCCCTCCCCGCCGCACGCTCGCGCGTTGCCTCATGCCGGGTCGGCACGGCAGCACCCGAATGGGCCCAGCCCTTCCGGGCGGAGCAGGCTGGCGCGGGGCCCCGCCCTGGTCGGAGAGGTAGTCCGTGGACCCCGATCCATCCGTTGAGCAGCCGCCCGCCGTGCCGCGCCGGCCGCCGGTACCGGTGAAGATCGTCATCGGCGGTGGCTTCGGGGTAGGCAAAACCACCGCGGTGTCGTCGATCTCCGAGATCCCGCCGCTGACCACCGAGGCGGCCATCACCACCGTCGCGGCCGGGATCGACCAGACCGCCGAGGTACCGGCGAAAACGTCCACCACCGTGGCGCTGGACTTCGGCTGCATCACCATCGACGAAGGACTGAAGCTGTACCTGTTCGGTACCCCGGGTCAGGACCGCTTCGGCTTCATGTGGCACGACCTGTCGCACGGCGCGCTCGGTGCGCTGGTCATCGTGGACGCCCGCCGGATCGACGACTGCTACCCGGCGGTGGACTACTTCGAGAAGGTCGGGCTGCCTTTCGTTGTCGCGGTGAACCTGTTCGACGGCGGGCTCCACCACGACCTGGCGGACCTGCGCTGGGCGCTGGCCATCGGCCCGGCCGTGCCACTGGTGACGTTCGACGCGCGGGACCGGCTGTCGGTACGGGACGCGCTGCTGTCCGTACTGCGGCACACCCTCACCCGCGCCGGGGCCGAGACCTGAGCCGCGCCAAGGCCACGGACCGGAAGGCGGCGCCGAGGCAGCGATCCGTCCACAGTGGACGAAGGGCCGCTAGGCGGCGGCCGCCGCGGTCGCCTCGTCGACGGTCTCGAAGGTGGGGATCAGCTCGGTCATGCCGGTCAGTTCGAGTACCGACCGCACGATCTGCGTCGGCCGGGCCAGCGCCAGTGCGCCGTCGAACTGCGCCACCTTCTTGCTTATCCGGGCCAGCACGCTGAGGCCCGCCGAGTCGCAGAACGTCAGCTCCCGCAGGTCCAGTACCACCCGGTGGTGGCCCCCCTCGATCAGGTCGCTGACCCGGTTCAACAGGTCGGGCGCGGTCGCCAAGTCGAGCTCCCCCGCGACAGCGACGGTCACCACCGACCGGGTCGGCGGGAGGGGCGAAGCCGGTACCGGCGCGCTGACGGATATCGCGAGCGCCATCACCGGCGCCAGTCCAAGCGGAATCCTGCCACGTCTCGCATAGTAGGTGGCCTGCGGCGATGGTGCGACCGCTGTTCAAGTGGACAGCGCCGGCAGCGGTGATAGTGTCGGCCCCGGTCTGGCCTGCGGGAAGCTCGGCCAGTCGATCGACAGCAAACGGAGGGACCGATGGACTCGACCACGACCCGCTACCTTGCCGATCTGCTGCGCGACCACGGCGACCATCGCTGACGAGGACGTGGTACGGGTACGCCAACTGGTCCGGTCCGTGGCCGTCGCGGCGAAGCTCTCGGTGATCGAGCAAACGATGCTGGTCACCGCCGCCGCCAGCGAGCTGGCCCGCAACACCCTGGTGTACGGCGGCGGCGGGCGGGCCG
This sequence comes from uncultured Micromonosporaceae bacterium, assembly GCA_964645345.1. Taxonomy (GTDB): domain Bacteria; phylum Actinomycetota; class Actinomycetes; order Mycobacteriales; family Micromonosporaceae; genus Rugosimonospora. Next base: position 15,707 of record CAZYCD010000018.1, on the reverse strand, counting down.
AGGTGAGCATGGTCAGCAACGGGCGGCGCACCGGCGTACGGGTCCATTTCGCCGACGACGGGCCGGGCATCGCCGACATCGACCTGGCCATGACCGACGGGTACACGAGCGGATCCGGGCTCGGGCTGGGGTTGTCCGGGGCGCGCCGGCTGGTGGACGAGTTCGAGATCGATACGGCGGCCGGCGGTACCCGGATCACGTTCACGAAATGGGCGCGATGACGCCGACAGCGCAGCCGGTTCAATCGGAAGACCTCGGTTGGTTCGCGGTCTCCGACGCCGGCAGCGTCGGTACCGTGCGCCGCGCGGCGGCGGCGGTCGGCGAGAGCCTCGGCCTGACCGAGCAGCGCTTGGCCGACCTGGCGATCGTCGCGACGGAGTTGGCGAGCAATCTCTACAAGCACACCCGCGACGGGGTGGTACACCTGCGCACCGTGCGCGCCGGCGGGGACGCGGGCGTCGAGCTCGTCGCGACCGACAGCGGGCCGGGCATGGCCGACATCGCGCTGTCCGCGCGGGACGGCCACTTCATCGCCGGTACCCTCGGGATCGGCCTCGGCGCGATGGCCCGGCAGGCGACCGAGCTGGACGCGTTCTCGCGGCCCGGTCGCTGTACCGTCCTGACTGTCTCCGTCTGGGGCCGCCCGCCCGCGCCGGCGCAGTGGGCCGCGGGGCTGACCCGCCCGATCGCCGGCGAGACGGTCAGCGGCGACGGCTACGGCCTCCGCGACGTCGACGGCCGCCGGCAGGCCCTGCTCTGCGACGGCCTCGGGCACGGCGCCCTCGCGGCCGCGGCGACCCAGGCGGTCGTGACCGCGTTCCGGGCGGCGCCGGTCGGCGGCCCCGCCGACGTGCTGGGTCACGTGCACCGCACGGTCACGCACTCGCGCGGCGGAGTCGCCGCGGTGATCGAGCTGGATCCGGCGGGACAGGTGTCCTGCGCGTCGGTGGGCAACATCTCCGGCTGGCTGGTCGGCCAGTCCGGCCGGCGCGGGATCCCGGCCCAGCCCGGCATCGTGGGTGACCGGCAGCGGCGGACGATCCGCGAGTACACCTACGCCATCGACGCGGACTCGGTGGTGGTGCTGCACACCGACGGGGTCACCGACCGGTGGGACGCCGCCGACTACCCGGGCCTGCTGCGGCGCGGACCGCTGGTGGTCGCGGCCACTCTGCTGCGGGACGCGGCGATCCGCCGGGACGACGCCGGCATCCTGGTCGCCCGGACCAGCGCCGAGCCGGCCTGGCCTCCCGGCCCCACGCAGACGGACGGACCCGCGGCCGCCACCGGTACGGAGCGCGCCGGCCCGTGAACCGCAGCCAGCTGCTGCGCACGCTCTGCCTGCTGGAGATCGAGCCCGATACCGGCGTCACGCGGCTGGCCAACGCCGGGCACCCGCCGCCGCTGCTGGTGACCGGCGGCCGGGCCCGGTTCCTCACCCACCACACGCCGCTGCTCGGCATGCCCGGGTCGCCGGCCACCAAGGCGACCTTCGCGGTGGCGCCGGGCGACGTGCTGGTCCTGTTCACCGACGGGCTGGTCGAGCGCCGGGGGCGCGGCGTGGACGAGGGACTGACGGTCCACGCCGAGGTGTGCGCGGTCGTGGAGGAGGATCTGGAGCGTTTCTGCGACCGGCTGCTCGCCGAAGTCGGACCGCCCGAGCCGGACGACGACATCGCCATCGTGGTGCTCCGCCGGACCTGAGCGTCCCGCGCGGGCAACGGGTGGAACGCCCCTGAAGGCATAGCGTCCGTGCTGCCCGAGCCGCGGATGAGGCGTGCGGCCCGGCCGTCCGGTACCGATCGTCCTCAGTGGACGGACGAGCCGCGCGGCGTTCCGGCTGGCCACGCCGGGCGGGCCGCACACCACAGGCCGAGGTTTGCCAACATCGGCGGCGATCGAGCTATCGGGTACTTAACAATTTCGTCGATGGAGCGGATCGGCGCCGGTGAACTTGACATCGGCCGATGTGGTTCCTAACGTGGGGCGGCAGATCAGTTAAGAGCCTTTACAGTAGGCTGCGGGCGGACCCAGTCCGCGCGGCCGAACCGTCCCTGCCGGCAGTTCGACGGGAGTCACCATGCGACGCTGGGCCCCAATCGCCGTGTCCCTGCTCGTCTTCGGGATCGCCGGGTGCGGCACCGAGGACAACTCGGCACCCGGAAACGGCCCGGCCCCGGCGCCGGCCGGCACCACGGCGGCGGCCCCCGCCGGGCGCACCACCGACTACGCCGCGGCCGACGCGCTGTACCGCCAGATGATGCCCGGCCTGAACCTGCCGCCCGGGGTCACCTTTCCCGACCACATGCCGGACGCCGGCAGCCAGTACCAGCCGGAAGCCGGCCTCGTCACGGCGCAGAACTTCTGGCTGTGCGCCTGGGTGTTCAACTACCTCGGCAGCGGCTCGACGAAGACGGGGGCCCAGGTGGCCGCGACGGAACTGGCCAAGTACAGCGTGATGGACGCCTACACGAAGGCGCTGGACAACCGCGGGCGGCAGGCGGTCGATGCCGCGGTCAAGGCGGCCCGGGCCGGCAGCAGGGCACCGGTGCAGTCCTTCGCGCAGAGTTCCTGCGGCGGCCCCTTCTACGGCAAGGCCAAGCCGGCCGGCAGCTGAAACCCTTATCCCGCGGCATTTTCACACTCTCGACCCCAGGGCTGCCGCGCCGGACAGTGTGCGGTGGCCGGGCAGCACGCGTTACCCGGTGCACAGCGGGGTGGCCGGTGTCGGCCGGCCACCCCGCCGGCACGGGTTGAGCCCACACGGGACCTCCGTGGAGCCAGCCGCCCATGACCGCGGGAGCCGGCGACCGTCCACCCCGGCCGGTACCGACGGCCAGGTGGGTACCCATCCGAACGCCCGATGCCGATCCGGCCTGAACGCCGGGTGATGGCCCCCGCGCGGGAGGCGGTACCGTGACGGATCTGCAGGCGGGCGGCACCGTCGCCACGATCACGCCCGGCGGGCGTGGCTCATCCGCCGGCACCCGCGATCGATGGAGGATGGCGCATGTCCCAGGACGGCGAGCTGTTCGCAGGACGCGAGGATGCGGCTTCGCAGCCGAGCTTCGACCAGGCGATCCGCGGGTACGACAAGCGGCAGGTGGACCGGTACGTCGCGCGGATGGACAGCGAGGTCGCGGCGCTCGCCGCCGACCGCGACCGGGCGTTCGGCCAGGCCCGCGGGATGGCCGCGCAACTGCACCAGATGCAGGCCGAGCTGAACGAGCTGTCCCAGCGCCAGGCCTACGTGGACCGCGCCTCGTTCCGCCACCTGGGTCCGATGGTCGACCAGATCCTGGCGTTGGCCGAGAAGCAGGCCGAGGCGATCATCAACGCCGCCGAGCAGCACCACTCCGACCGCCAGGCCGAGGGCGAGAAACTGGTCGGTGAGGCCCGGGAGCGGGCCGCCCAGACGGTACGCGAGCTGGAGGCCGACCTAGCCGCGCGGCGCGAGGAGCACGACAAGGCGCACGACGAGCGGCGGGCGGCGGCCGAGGCCGAGCTGGCGGACATCCGCGAGGCGGCCGAGCAGGCCCGGACCGAGGGCGAGGCCGCCCGCGAGCGGGCCGAGCAGGAGGCCAGGCGGATCAGCGAGCTCGGCGCCCAGCAGGCCGAGCAGGCCCGGACCGAGTGGCAGCGCGAGCTGGAGGCGGCCCGCGTGCAGGCCCAGCAGGAGCTGGCCCAGCTCCGGGCGATGGCCGAGCGGGAGATCAACGACAAGAAGACCGCCTCCGACCAGAAGAGCGCGGCGCTGCACGCCGAGGCGCAGCAGCACGCGGCCGAGGTGCGCCGGCGCGCCGACGAGCAGGCGGCGTCCCACCAGCAACAGCTCGTGACGGTGCAGCAGCAGATCCAGGTTGGTCAGCAGGCGCTGGCCCAGTTGCAGACCGAGCTGAACGCGGTGCAGCAGAAACTGGCCCAGACGCGGCAGGAGGGCGCCACGGCCGAGCGCGACTACAACCAGCTCACCGCGCGGCTGGGTAAGGTGCGCCAGGACCTCACCGGCGAGCTGACCCGGCTGGAGGAGGCGCGGCACGCCGCCGACTCGGCCGAGTTGCACGCCCGCGAGGTGCGCGCCCGGGTGCAGCGCGAGGCGAAGCGGGTGGCCGACCTGGCCGCCGCCGCCGTGATGGCGGCCGCCGCCGGAGGCGCCGACACCGGTGAGTACCGGCAGGTGCCGCCCGTGCGCCGCGCCGAGCCGGGCGGGCACGCGGCGCCGGCAGAGGCCACCGGGGACGCCGCCGGTGGCGAGGCCGCGGCGGAGGAGAAGGCCGAGCCGCACGCGACCAACGGCGCGAACGGTACCGGCGGCCACCCGCGGCACGACGCCGACCACGTGGTGCCGGCGCAGCGCGGACCGCAGCCCGCGAAGGTCGCCGCCGAGGCCGAGTAGCCGACGACCGACCTACCATCCACTGTGGACAGCCGGGCACGGCGGCCGGGGTGGCGGGCGGTACTGCCCGTCGCCGTACTGGCGCTGGCCGGCTGCTCCCCGGCGACCGCAGTCGAGCCCCGGCTCGCCCCGGCCCCGTCGCCGCCGCTGGTCACGCCGGAGCTGACCGTCACCCGCATGGACCGGGCCGGTACCTCGCAGAGCATGCACCTGAGCCCGGACGGTGAGTGGCTGTTCACGCCGTACCGGGACAGTTCCTGGGCGCGCGAGGTCAACTACGGCCGGCTCGATCCCGCGCGGCACGGCCGGCTCGCCGCCCTGCTGCGCGATCCGGCGCTGTCCGGCCTGGCCACCTGGCCCGCCGTACCCTGCCCGGCCGGGTACCGGTACCGGATGGACGCCGGTACCGTCAGCGTCTCCTGGACCGAGTGCGACAGCGAGGACCAGCCCGCCCTCGGCGCCCTGGTCGACCTGCTTACCGACGTGGAGCCGGCCTTCTGACGCGTCGGTGCGACCGGGTCGGTGCGACCGGGTCAGCGCAGCCGCTCGGCCAGGAAGTCCTCCCACGTGCGGGTGCCCACCGCCCGGTCCGGTGCGAGGTTGCCGCCCGCCTTCAGCGCGCGGATCCCCTTGCCGGGCAGCACGAGCGGTACCAGCGCCCGCCGCTTGCCCACCGCCCGCAGGTACCCGCGCAGCAGGTCCGCCATCGGGTAGATGCGCGGGCCGGCGATGTCCGGTACCAGTCCGGCCGGCTCGCCGAGGGCCAGTTCCGCCATCCGGGCCGCCACGTCCCTGGCGTCCACCGGCTGGAAGCGGACCCCGGACGGGACCGGCAGCACCGGCAGCCTGGCCATCGCCCGCCCGACCAGCACCACCAGGTCGTAGAACTGGCTGGCGCGCAGGGCGGTCCACGGGATCCCGGACTCGGCCACCGCCCGCTCCGTGCCCAGCTTCATCCGGAAGTACCCGAGCGGTACCCGGTCGGCCCCGACCACCGAGACGAGTACCAGGTGCCGCACGCCCGCCCGGGATGCCGCCCGCACCAGGTTCCGGGTCGCCTCCACGTCGCCCCGGGGGCCGCCGGCCAGGTGCACCACGGTCGCCGCGCCGTCCACCGCCGGCTCGACACCCTGCCCCTTGAGCAGGTCGCCGGTCAGGTACTCGATGCCGTCGCGCGACTCGTGGGCGTGCCGGCTCAGCACCCGGATCGGAGCGCCCGCGTCGCGCAGCAGCGGCGTGACGAGGCGCCCGAGGGTGCCGGTACCGCCGGTGACCAGGATCGGTGAGGTCACGTTCGTCTCCACTTCGGTACCCGGGAGCCGTCTCCCGGTCACATCGCCCCGAGATTGGGGTGTCTGTAGGAAGGACACGCCAGGGCGGCGGAATGTGACGGATGGACGGGAGCGGCTGTGCGGACCGCAGGTGCACGCTGACGACGCATTATGCCCTGCAGGCTACCGCCAGATGACGAACGGATTAGGCAACTAACCAAACGGTTACCGGCGGCGACCTGTTGGTTCATGCGCGGATGACTGATCTGGTCGTAAGTTGCCCGCGACAACTTTCCACTGGGAGGAAGCCCGTGTGGCAGGGACGAATCGGCATCGTCGCACTCGTGGCCGGGGCCGCCCTGGTGGCCATGCCGCTGTACCTGCCGTCGTCCAACGACAAGGGCGGTAACGACCAGGTCGAGGTGTACTCGTGGTGGACCGGTCCGGGCGAGGAGGACGGCCTGCACGCGATGGTCACCGACTTCCAGAAGCGGTACCCGGGGATCCGGTTCATCAACGCGGCGGTATCCGGCGGCGCCGGCTCGAACGCCAAGGCGATCCTCGCGACCCGGTTGCTGGCCAACGACCCGCCCGACTCGTACCAGCGCCACGCGGGGCTGGAGCTGGCCGATGACGTGCGCTCCGGCAAGGTGCAGGACCTGACCGGCCTGTACCGCGAGCAGGGCTGGACGGACGTGTTCCCGAAGGGGTTGCTGGACAAGCTGACCATCGACGGGAAGATCTGGGCGGTACCGGTGAACATCCACCGGGCCAACCTGCTCTGGTACGACCCGGGCACCCTGGCGAAGCTCGGGATCTCCGCTCCGCCAAGGACCTGGAAGGACTTCCTCGCCCAGGCGCAGACCATCAAGGCCAAGGGGCTGACCCCGTTGACCATCGGTCCAGAGTGGACACAGAAGCAGTTGCTGGAGACGGTACTGCTGGGGCAGCTCGGCCCCGACGGGTACGAGCGGCTGTGGACCAGCCCGAGTTCCTGGACCTGGCAGGAGACCCGCGACGCCCTGGAGGTGTACCGGCAGGTGCTGGCGGTCTCCGACATCGCGTCGAGCGCGGCCGACTGGCAGCCGCAGCTCGACCGGGTGACCAGCGGTTCGGCGGTGTACGCCGTGATGGGCGACTGGGCCTACTCGTACCTGTCGGTCACCAAGAAGCTGGCCTGGCAGCGCGACTTCTCGGCGGTGGCCAGCCCGGGCAGCGACGGCGTCTATGACTTCCTGTCCGACTCGTTCACCCTCCCGGTAGGTGCGCGGCATCCGGTGGCCGCCCGGGACTGGTTGCTGGAGGCGGGCTCGACCGACGGGGAGAACCTGTTCAACCCGCTCAAGGGCTCGGTACCGGCGAGGCTGGACGCCGACCCGGCCAAGTACAGCGGGTATCTGTCGTGGGCGCTGCAGCAGTGGCGCGACCCGAAGACCCGCATCGTCGGTTCGCTGACCCACGGCGTGGTCGCGGACAACGCCTGGAATGCCGAGATCGACACCGCCCTGGGCCTGTTCGTGGAGGACGGCAACGTGGCCAAGTTCGCGGCCACGGTCGCCGAGAAGTACGGGGAGACGCGATGACGGCGCCGCCGGTCCCCCGGCACCGCCACTCGACGATCCCGGCCGAGCGGATCCCGCACGACCCGGTCCGGCGCCCCCGCCGCAGGCGCCGGCGCGCCTGGGCCGGCGGGCTGCTGCTGGTGTCACCGTCGCTGATCGCGCTGGGACTGTTTATCTACGGCTTCATCGGGTGGAACGTACGGGTGTCGTTCACCAGTTGGCGCGGCCTGACCCCCCGGTACGACTGGATCGGGCTGCACAACTACGCCGCGCTGTGGTCGGACGAGCGGTGGCGCATCGACGTACGCAACATCGTGGTGTTCACCGCGGTACTCGTGGCCGGCGCGCTGGTGCTGGGCTTCGCGATGGCCCTCATGCTCGATCGGGGTACCCGCGGGGAGGGGCTGCTGCGCGGGGTGTTCCTGTTCCCGATGGCGCTGTCGTTCATCGCGACCGGCATCGTCTGGCGGTGGCTGCTGGACAACGGCACCGGCCCGCAGACCACCGGCCTGAACAAGCTGTTGCTCGATGTCGGGCTCGGGTTCCTGCGCAGCGACTGGCACCGGTCCGACTCGGTCTGGGCGATCGCGGCCGTGGCGCTGCCGGCGGGCTGGGCACTGTCCGGGTACGTTATGGCCCTGTTCCTGGCCGGCATGCGTACCATCCCGGACGACCTGCGGGAGGCGGCCCGCATCGACGGGGCCAGCGAGGCGCAGGTGTTCTGGCACATCACCCGGCCGCTGCTGCGCCCGGCACTGCTTAGCGCGATGGTCATCCTGGTGCACATCTCGCTCAAGAGCTTCGACCTGCTGTACGCGCTGGACCAGCGCAATCTGAAGATCGACACCCCCTCGCTGTACATGTGGTTCACCACGTTCGACGGCGGCTTCCTCAACCGGGGCGCGGCCATCGCCACCCTGCTGCTGATCGGTGTCGTCCTGGTGATCGGACCGTACATCTGGTACTCGGTGAGGACGGAACAGAGCCGATGACGATCCGCAGCCTGCCGGTACGGGTGGCCCCGCCGGTACCGCCCCGGTCCACCCTCCGGCGACCGCCGCGACGCTGGCCGACCGCGCTGCGGTACCTGGCCCTCTACGGCCTGGCGGCGTTCTTCCTCATGCCGATCTACGTCCTGGTCGTCACCGCTCTCAAGTCGCCCGAGCAGGTCAGCGTCACCCACATGTGGAGCCTGCCCTCGTCGCTGTCCCTGGGTAGCTTCCAGGCAGCCTGGCCGAAGCTGTCCGCCGGCATGCGCAACAGCATCGTGCTGGCCATCCCGGCCAGCCTCATCTCCTCGCTGCTCGGCTGCGCCAACGGCTTCGTGCTGTCCAAGTGGCGCTTCCGCGGTGCGCGGGTCGTCTTTCCCCTGATCCTGTTCGGCATCTTCGTGCCGTACCAGGCGATCATCATCCCGCTGGTGCAGACCATGAACAGCGCCGGGCTGCGCGGCGGCTCCGACCCGACCGGCGGCCTGCGCGGCCTGCTGCTCGTGCACATCATCTACGGCCTGCCGCTGACCACGCTGGTCTTCCGCAACTACTTCCTCGGCCTGCCCGACACCCTGCTCGAATCGGCCCAACTCGACGGCGCCGGCATGCTGCGCTGCTTCATCGACATCGCCATGCCGCTGGCCCGCCCCGCGTTCGCCGTATCGATCATCTGGCAGTTCACCGCCGTCTGGAACGACTTCCTGTTCGGCGCCGTGATGACCAGCCGCGACGCGTGGCCGGTCACCATCGCGTTGAACAACATCGCCGGCGGCCAGTCCGTACCCTTCAACGAGGCGATGGCCGGCGCGCTGCTCGCCTGCCTGCCCACCCTGCTGGTGTACGTGCTGCTGAGCCGGTACCTGATGCGCGGCCTGCTCACCAGTACCCTGCAGCGGTAACGATTCGCCGCGACGGCGGCCGGCCGCGGCCGCCGGCCGTTATCGTGGTGGGCATGGTCATGGATGCCGGCCGCGTCCTGGTCTCGGATGCCGAACGGGAGGCCGTCGTCGCCCGGCTGCACGCCGCCACGGTCGAGGGCCGGCTGACGCTGGACGAGTTCGGCGAACGGACCTCCCGGGCCTACGCCTCGCGTACCCGCGCCGACCTCGCCGCGGTGCTCGACGGGCTACCCTGGCCGTACCTGCCCGGCCCCCAGCCGCCGGTGCCGTACGCCGGGCCGCCGCTGCCGCCGACCGCGGTGCCGGCGATGGTCGCGCCCACCACCAGCCTCCCGCTGATCTCGATGATCATCGGAATCCTGTCGGCATCCGCCGGCGTCTTCGCGTTTCTGTCCGGGCCGATGGGCATCGCGGCCATCGTGCTCGGCATCCTCGGCCTGCGCGCGGTGCGCCGGGGAAGGTCCGGCAGCCGTGGCATGGCCATCGCCGGTATCGCCACCGGTTGGCTCGGCGTGGTCGCCGAGGTCGGCGTCATCGTGCTGCTCGTCGGCGGGCTCGGCGGCGGCTGAGCCGCCCTCCGGTCGCCATCGGCCCTGGATGGCACCATGTCCTGCGTGGATCGCGTGACGGTGTGGGACGACCGGCTCGACGCCGCGCAGCGGGCGGCGCTGCGGCCCGGTACCCCCGATGACCTGAACCGGCACCCCGACGTGCTCGTCGTCGGCGGCGGCGCGGTCGGTCTGTCGGTCGCGGTGGCCTGCCGCCGCGCCGGACTGGGCAGCGTCGTGGTGCTGGAGCAGGCGGACCGGCTGGCACCGTCGGCCTCCGGTGCCAACGGCGGCGCCATCGCTCCCGACATGCACCTGCTGACCGACAGCGCCGAGTTCGTCGCGTTCGGCCGGGCCAGCCGCGACCTGTACCGGGAACTGGACGCCGAGTGGGGCGGCGCGATCGGGCTGTGGCCGACCCGTTGGCTCAGCATCTTCCCGCCCGGATCCGCGCCCCTTGTCTCACGCCAGGCTCCCGGCGTCGCGGTCGACGGGCGGGTGCCGGTCGAGTTCGAGGTTCTCGACGCGGGCGGGGTACGGGAGGCGGAGCCCGACGTGCGGCTCCCCGAGGGCGGCAGCGCGATCCTGCTGCACGGCCAGCTCGGCGTGAACCCGCAGCGGCTGGTCGCCGCGCTCGCCCCGCGCGCCGGGCAGGTCGCCACCGGCGTGCGGATGCTGGACGTCACGGTGCGCGGCGACCGGCCGGTCACTGTGCACAGCACCGCGGGCGACTTCAGCCCGGGCGCTCTCGTGCTGGCCACCGGGCTGGTACCGGCGCCCTGGGACGCGGGCGTACCGCAACGGTGGATCAAGGGTCACCTGGTGGCCGTCGCGCCGGGGCCGTGGCGCCTGGGCAGCGTGCTGTCCGGGCCGCTGGGCGGAGGTACCCCGCTGCCCGACGGGACGGTGTTCTGCGGCGGTACCTTCGACGACGGCGACCTGACGCCCGACGTGTACCCGTCGGTCGCCGACCCGATGGTCGCCGACCTGGCCACCGTGCTGCCGGCCGCCGCGGGCGCGACCATCAGCCACCGCTGGTGCTGCTTCCGCCCCTTCATCGAGGGCCGGCAGCCGGTGGTGGACCGGCTGCCGGACCTGGCCAACGGCTGGTTCACCGGCGGCCACTTCACCACCGGCATCATGATGGCCGCGGCCACCGGGGCGGCGCTCGCGCAGTGGATCGGTGGCGGTACCGACCCGGACCTGGTGCGCACCTTCACCCTGCCCGGCTGACCGTGTCGGGCGCCGAAGGCCCGGCGGCCGGGGTGGCGCCCCCGCGAACTGCCGCGCCGAGCCCGGCGAAGGCCCCGGCGAGCGCGAGCGCCGCGCAGACGCCGGTCGCCGGCCGGTACCCCTCGGCGAACGCCGCCGGCGAGCCGTATCCGCCGGTGGCCGCGAACACCGCCCCGGGTACCGCCACCCCGAACGCACCACCGAGCTGGCGCATGGTGCTGTACGTGCCGGACGCGGTACCGATGTCGGGCAGCGCCACCGAGCTGACGACCGCCTTGGTGACCGCCGGGAGGGCCAGCGCGAACCCGATTCCCGCGACGCTCATCGGGGCGACCAGCGACGTGTAGGTCGCGCGGGGCGTGGAGACCAGCGCCAGAGCGCCGGTACCGGCGGCGAACAGCACCATCCCGGCCACGATCAGCACCCGAGAGCCGAATCGGTCGGCGAGCGCACCCGCGCGCGGCGCCACCAGCAGCGGCGCGATGCCCCAGGGCAGCAGCCGCAGCCCGGCGGCCAGCGGACCGTGCCCGAGGCCGACCTGAAGGTACTGCGCGGTGAAGAAGACCGCCCCGGTGAGCGCCGCGTTGAGCAGGAAGATGACGGCGTTGCCGGCGGAGAACGCGGGCGAGGCGAACAGCCGGGGCGGCAGCATCGGCGCGGCGGCACGCCGCTCCCAGCCGACGAACGCGAACGCCAGCACCGCGCCGCCGCCCAACAGCCCGAGCACCGCCGGGTCGGTCCAGCCGCTGCCGTCGCCGCGCACCAGTCCCCAGACCAGCCCGAGCGCGGCGGCACCGGCGAGCACGAGGCCCGGCAGGTCGACCGGGAGCCGCCCGCCGTACCCCTCCCCGATGCGGGTCAGCGCGAAGCCGATCGCGGCGACCGCCACCGGTACGTTCACCCAGAAGATCCACTGCCAGGACAGGCCCTGGGCGACCAGGCCGCCGAGGATCGGGCCGACCACCGCGGCCAGGCCCGTGACGCTGCCGTACACGCCGGTCGCCCAGCCCCGACGCCCTGGCGGGAAGGCGGCGTTCAGCAGCGCCAATGCCATCGGCATCACCGCGGCGGCGCCGATCCCCTGCACCGCCCGCGCGGCCACCAGCGCCCCGATCCCGGGCGCCAGCGCACAGGCCGCCGACGCGGCGCCGAACACGGCCAGGCCCGAGACGAAGACCAGGCGCCGCCCGTACCGGCTGCCCAGCGTCGCGGCGGTCATCAGGAAGACGGCGAAGGTCAGCGTGTAGGCGTTGACGGTCCACTCCAGGTCCGTCTGGGTCGCCCGCAGGCTGCGCTGGATGGTACTCAGGGCGGTCGCCACGACCAGCAGGTCGAGTACGACCATGAAGGAGGCCAGCGAGCTGAGCCCGAGTACCCAGCGCTGGGCCGGGCTCGTGCGCTGGACGGTGGGTCGGGTTGTCGCGGTCGCTTGTGTCGTCACAACCCACGTGACACCGCCGGTTCGCGGAAGTGGGCGCGACCAGTTTCCGACGCGCCGGGTGTCTGTACTGGTATGGCGGGGATCGTGACGGCGGAGCTGCTGGCCCTGGCGCGGGCCGGCGACGGCGCGGCGTTCCGCGCCCTGACCGGGCCGCACCGCGACGAGCTGCGGGTGCACTGTTACCGGATCCTCGGGTCGGTGCAGGACGCCGAGGACGCGCTGCAGGAGGCGTTGCTGGCCGCCTGGCGCGGGCTGCCCGGGTTCGAGGGCCGCTCCTCGGTACGGGCCTGGCTCTACCAGATCGCCACGAACCAGTGCCTCAACGCCCTGCGGGCCGGCTCCCGCCGCCCGCGGACCGCCTACCGCCCGGAGGTCGTCATGCCCCCACCGAGCAGGGCCGGCGAACCGGTGTGGCTGCAGCCGTACCCCGACGCGCTCCTCGACGAGATACCGGACGGCGCGGCCGGGCCGGACGCGCGGTACGAGCTGAAGGAGTCGGTGTCCCTCGCCTTCGTGGCGGCGGTGCAGGCGCTGGTACCCCGGCAGCGGGCGGTCCTGCTGCTGCGCGACGTCCTCGGGTACCGGGCAGCCGAGGTGGCCGAGATGCTGGAGACCACCGAGCAGGCGGTCAACAGCGCACTCAAGCGGGCCCGGGCGACGCTGGCGCAGCTGCACGGCAGCGACCGCGCGGCGGCCGCGCTGGCGGCTTCGGCGCAGGAACGGGAGCGGGCCGCCCGCTTCGCGGAGGCCTTCGAGCGGGGCGACGTGCCGGCGATCGTCGCACTGCTGACCGACGACGCGTGGCTGACCATGCCGCCGGTACCGCTGCAGTACCAGGGCCGTGCGGAGATCGCGAACTTCCTGACCACGGTCGTGTACCGCGACGGCCGCCGGTACCGGCTGATCCCGACCCGGGCCAACGGACAGCCGGCCTTCGGCTGCTACGTCCTCGACCGCCGCGCGCCGGTGGCGCACGCGCACGGCATCCTGGTGCTGACCGTGGCCGTCGACGGGATCACCATGATGACCCGGTTCATCGACAACAGCGTGATGCCGGCGTTCGGCTTCCCGCGCACCCTCCCCGGCTGACGGCGGTCAGACATGCGGCTGGCCACGCCCCTGGTACCCGCGGCGTGGCCACACCCGTGCTCAGGCGGCGTACTTCTCCACCAGCTGACCCACCGACGGCAGCGCCGCCTCGATGTGCTTGCCCGCGCCGCCGCGCACCGCGTTGTACGCCTTGACGACCGCCGGCCGCTCCGATCCGTGGGTCATGTCGTCGGTCACCCGGAGCATGGCCTCGGAGACCTCGTCGCCGCGCTTGACGAGGTAGTCGCCGAACTGCCCGCCGCCCGCCGCCTGGAAGTCCGCCCAGAACGGCTGGAGCTGAGTCAGAAGGTTCGGCACCATGTTGTCCACAGTGGACTGGTAGTAGCCGGGCGCGAAGGCGGTCACCGCCTTGTAGGCGACCTTGAGGGCGGCGGCCGAGACGCCCGATTTGGCCGACAGTTCCTGCTCGATGAGCGCCTGGCAGTCGGCGGTGATCGCCTGCCGGGCACCATCCACCTGCAGAATGTCGCTAAGGTTGGAATACATCGGAATTGGCTCCTCCATCGCGCGGTCGTCGTCGCGTCGACTACTTATACCGGATGGCCGCCAACCACCGGCCCACCCGTCAGCGCCGTCCCAGATACCCGCGCCAGCCGCCGAAGCGGCTGATGTCCTCGCCGCCCGGCTCAGTGGTCAGGAACCCCGCCACCTCCGTGCCGCCGGCCAGCCGTACCCGGCCGAGTGACAGCGGCGCCGGTACCGTGTCCAGCAGTGCGCCGACCGCCTGCTCCGGCAGCTCCCACACCTCCAGCGCGATCCCGCCCGGCGGCCCGTCGCCGGCCGGTACCAGCCCCGGCCGGGGCGTGCCGGTACCGGGCAGCCGGACCATCCGGTAGCCGGGTGCCGTCCGGGCGCGGCTGTGCAGGACGCCGCCGCGCCGCACCAGCTCACCCGACAGCGGCAGCCCGGACAGGTGCGCGCCGCACACCGCCAGCCGCGTCCAGCCCGGGGCCGGCCGCGGCACTCGGTCCGGCTCGCCGCACCAGCGCCCGGCCAGGTCCAGCAGCGGCCCGTCGGCGAAGGCCGGCGCGATGAGCTGTACGCCGAACGGCAGGCCGTCCGCGCGCTCGCCGGCCGGTACCGCGACGGCGCACAGGTCGAGCAGGTTGACGAAGTTGGTGAACCGGCCCAGCCGGCTGTTCACGCCCACCGGATCGGCGGCCACGTCGGCCAGCGTCGGGTGCTCCGGCGTGACCGGCAGCAGCAGCGCGTCCGCGACCGTCCACACTGGACCCGACTGGCGGCTCAGCGCGGCGAGCCGGTCCATGGCCCGGAACGCGTCGGCAGCGAGCAGGTCCCGGCCAACCGACACGATGCCGCGCACGGTCGGGTCGACGCCCGGGCCGCCGAGCAGGTGCCCGAAGCCGGCCCACCGCTCCGCGACCCACGGCCCCTCGTAGAGCAGCCGGGCCGCGGCCAGGAACGGCTCGATGTCCACGGGCACCAGCTCGGCAAGCTCGCCGGCCCGGGCCAGCGCCGCCTGCCACGCCTTGTCGTGCAAGGGATTCAGCTCCAGCGGGCGGTCCGGCACCGCGATCACGCCGAACCGCGCGGCCACCCCGGTGGGCAGTGCCGCCGGCGCGGCGCGCGACCACGGGTCGTCCCGATCCGGGTGTACCAGGACGGACAGCGCCGCGCGGGCCTGCGCCACGGTACGGGTGAACGTCGTCACGCAGTCCAGCGACCGGCAGGCGGGCAGCAGCCCACGGGTGGACACCAGTCCCCGGGTGGGCTTCACTCCGACGATGCCGTTGAAAGCCGCCGGTACCCGGCCGGAGCCGGCGGTGTCGGTACCCAACGCCAGCGGTACCAGCCCGGAGGCCACCGCGATGGCGCTGCCCGAGCTGCTGCCGCCCGACACGTGCCGCTCGGAGGCGACGCTGTGACAGGCGCCGTACGGGCTGCGGGTACCGACCAGGCCGGTGGCGAACTGGTCGAGGTTGGTCTTCCCGATGGGTACCGCACCGGCGTCCCGCAGCCGCCGTACCGCTGCCGCGTCGCGCCCGGCGGACGGCCCGGCGGCCAGGTCCGGGCAGCCGGCCGTGGTCGGGTACCCGGCCAGGTCGAGGTTGTCCTTGACCGCGAACGGCAGCCCGGCCAGCGGCCCGTCGGCCGGGTCGTCCGCGGCCACGTCCACTGTGGACAGCAGCCTTGTCCAGATGGGCTGCGCGCCCGGGCGGGAGGCCGCGAGGTGCGCCGCGAGGCTGGCGGCCACCGCCCGGTTCGTGGCGCCGGCCCCGCCCGCCGCGCCCGTG
>CAZYCD010000017.1:0-45731 GCA_964645345.1 uncultured Micromonosporaceae bacterium | reverse complement strand
CGGTACCCGGCCGGCGCGACCGGGCAGGCCCGCTCCGGGCGATTGGCACTGATCGAACCTTGTACATGGATTAGCGGCCTGGCGCGATCTCGAAGATATTTTCATCTGTCGATGGACATCTCCCTTCCTCCTGGAGGTTCGCGTGAGACTCACAATGTCCACCTACCGCCACGTCTTCTCGCCGCCGGTGCGGTCGCCGTGCTCACCGGCGCGCTGCTGGTCACCGGTACCGCGCAGGCGGCCACCGCCGCCACCGCCGACAGCGCTACCGCGATGGCGGCCGGGTTCGGCGACCGGTCGGCGGGCAGCTACCTCGACCAGAGCAGCGGACGGATGGTCGTCACCATCACCGACAACGCGCTGGCCAACAAAGTGCGGGCGGCGGGCGCCCAGCCGCGGCTGGTCAAGCACAGCTCGGCCCAGCTCGCCCAGGTCGCCTCGCGCCTGAACAAGGCCACGAACATCGTGGGTACCGCCTGGGCGACCGACGTCGCGACCAACCAGCTTGTGGTGTCCGTGGACAGCACGGTGGCCGGTGCGAAACTGGCCCAGGTCAACGCGGTCGCCGCCAGCCTGGGCGACGGGGTGCGGGTGGAGAGCGTCGCGGGCACCTTCCACCTCGACATCGCAAGTGGAGACGCCATCTACGGCGGCCAGTACCGGTGCTCGCTCGGCTTCAACGTGGTCAGCGGCAGCACGTACTACTTCCTGACCGCCGGCCACTGCGGCAACATCGCGTCCACGTGGTACAGCAACTCCAGCCACACCAGGGTTCTGGGTACCACCGCCGGTAGCAGGTTCCCCGGCAACGACTACGCGATCGTCCGGTACACCGGCAGCGTCTCGCACCCCGGCAACGTCGATCTCTACGGCGGTACCCAGGACATCACGTCGGCGGGCAACGCCTTTGTCGGTGAGTCGGTCCGGCGCAGCGGCAGCACCTCGCACGTGCACAGCGGCTCCGTGACGGCGGTCAACGCCACCGTCCGGTGCGCCGAGGGCACGGTGACCGGGCTCATCCGCACCAACGTGTGTGCCGAGCCCGGCGACAGCGGCGGCTCGCTGTTCGCCGGTACCACGGCGCTCGGCCTCACCTCGGGCGGCAGTGGCAACTGCACGTCCGGCGGAACGATCTTCTTCCAGCCGGTGACCGAGGCGCTGAGCGTCTACGGCGTGCACGTCTTCTGACACGTCCGCCGGTTGTCCCCCGGGGTCGGCGGCCCCGGGGGAGGACGCCTGTTCGCAGGACGGTTCCGGTCAGGCACCGTCCTGGCGGGTCACCGGGGCGCCAAGTCCGGAGAGGTGAGCGGTGTCGTTGTGGCACACCAGGCGCAGCCCGCCGCCGGTACGCGACCACGCCGTCAGCGCGCCGTTGTCCAGGCCGGTACCGGCGGCTAACTCCATCAGCCGCGCCACGCTCAGCCCCTCGACGATGTACCGCAGCAGGAACATGTCGGCGTCGTGGGTGACCAGTAGCACCCGCCGGTCGGGGTACTCCCGGCGGAAGTCCCCGAGCGCGCAGCGCAGCCGCAGCGCCACGTCCGCCCACGACTCGCCGCCCGGCGGCCGGTAGTAGAACCGGCCCAGCCGCTTGCGCCGGGCGGCCTCCTCGGGCATGCGCGCGGCGATCCCCCGGCGGGTCAACCGGTCCAGCACGCCGATCTCCCGGTCGCGCAGCCGCTCGTCCAGCAGCAGCCGCAGGGCGACGCCGGCCGAGGACGCGACCGCGACCGCGATGGCGGCGGTCTTCTCGGCGCGCTGGTACGGCGACGCGATGACGACGTCCGGCCGGTCCGGCGGGGGCAGCCCGGCCAGCCACCGGCCGATCGCGGCCGACTGCTCCCGGCCGGTCGCGGTCAGCGGCACCTCGGCGTCGGGCAGCTCGATGTCCACCTGCTCCGCGCCGCTGGCCCTGGCCCGCTGCGCGGCCACGTTGCCCTCGCTCTGGCCGTGCCGGACTGTGCCGAGCCACGCCAGCTCGTCCATCTCCACCCCGCTTCCCCCACCCCCGCGCCGGCACCCGGGTCCAGGTTAGTTGATCTTTTGATGGGCAATGCAGCCTCCGTCGACCGAATTGGGGGCGGACCTCGATGGCACAGTTCGGGTACACCTTGATGGGCGAGCAGTCCGGACCACGGGAGCTGGTGCGCGACGCGGTCCGCGCTGAGGCGGCGGGCTTCGACTTCGCCGTCTCCTCCGACCACTACAACCCGTGGTCCGACGCGCAGGGCCACTCCCCGTACGCGTGGGCGGTGCTCGGCGCGGTCGCCGCGCTGACCGAGCGGATGGGCCTGATGTCGTTCGTGACCTGCCCGACCCGCCGGTACCACCCGGCCGTGGTGGCGCAGAAGGCGGCCACGGTCGGGCTGATGTCGGGCGGCCGGTTCACCCTCGGGCTCGGCGCGGGCGAGAACCTCAACGAACACGTTGTCGGCTCGTGGCCGCACGTGCGCGCCCGGCACCGGATGCTCAAAGAGGCGCTCCAGATCATCCAGGCGCTGCTGACCGGACAGACCGTCCACTACGACGGCGAGTACTTCGAGGTACCCGAGGCGAAGCTGTGGGACCGGCCGGTCCAGGGGGTACCGGTCGCGGTCGCGGTCTCCGGGCAGGACTCCGCGCGGCTGGCCGCCACCTACGGCGACGCGATGATCGCGACCGAGCCGAAGGCCGGGCTGGTCCAGGCGTTCGACGCGAACGGCGGGGTACGCCGGCCACGGTACGGGCAGGTGACCCTGTGCTTCGGCGAGGACGAGAAGGCGTGCCGGCAGCGCGTGTACGAGCAGCAGCGGTGGTACGGGCTGGGCTGGTCGGTCAACTCGGAACTGCCCGACCCGGAGGCGTTCGCGTCGGCGAGCGCGGCGGTGACCGAGGACCAACTGGCCCAGGCGATCCCGTGCGGGCCGGACGTGGACCGGCACGCCGAGGCGGTGCGCCGGTACCTCGAGGCGGGCTTCACCCACGTGGCCGTCGTGCAGGTGGGCGGCGACCACCAGGAGGAGTTCCTCGACTTCGCAGAGAAGGAGTTGCTGCCCGCGCTGCGTTCCTAGGGGGAACCGGGAACCGGGCCCCGCTAGGAACGCGGCACGCGGTCAGGCCACCTGGAAGGTGACCCGCAGCGTGGCCCGGGCCAGCGTGTGGAAGGCCAGGTTGAAGCCGACGTAGGCCGGCGTGGCCTGGTCGGTCACCTCCAGGGCGCTGACGTCCAGCGCGTGCACCGCGAAGACGTACCGGTGCACGACGTCGCCGGCCGGCGGCGCCGCTCCGTCCCACGACAGGTCGCCGAAGTCGTTGCGGACATGGAAGGCGCCCTCCGGCAACCCGGCCGGCGTACCGGCGCCGCTTGGCAGTTCCGTGGTGGTCGCCGGCAGGTTCACCAGTACCCAGTGCCAGAAGCCGCTACCGGTGGGCGCGTCCGGGTCGTAGCAGGTGACGGCGAAGCCTCGGGTCTGTTCCGGGTACCCGGACCAGCTCAGCTGCGGGCTGACGTTCTCGCCGCCGGCGCTGGTGTGCACGTGCCGCATCGGCATCGGCTGCCCGTCGGTCAGATCGGAGCTGGTGAGTTCGAAGGAGGGCCGGGCCGGCAGCAGATCGTAGGGATCGGGCGCCGTTGCTCGCTCCAATGACGACATGACAATCCTTCCTGCGCTTGGGGTCGGAGTCATTCTTACCCTGCCGCACAGTCGTAAAGCCCGCTGACCGCACTCACGGACGTGCAGTTCTGGGTCACCCAGGAGGAGACGGTCGAGCCGTTCTGGCGGGTACCGCCCGGGCCGCCGCGCCCGCCCCGGCCTCCGGACAGCACGTACCGCACCTGCCCGCTGGCCACGCGGCTCTGGAACTGGGCCACGGTCGGGAAGGGCACCTGCCCGCTGAACCCGCCCATCGGGAGCACGCTCAGCCCGGCCATGATGTACGGCCCGGCGGTCTGCGCGTCGGCGACGGCCACCGCGTACTTCGCGCTCCCCTGGTGCGCCTTGAGGTAGGCCAGCACGCTCGCGTCGACCCCGCCGCCGGGGTTCTGGCCGCCGCCGAAGCCGCCGGGACCGCCGAAGTTCTGGCCACCGGGGTTCTGGCCGCCGCCGGGGAAGGCGCCCTGCTGGCCGCCCGGGAAGCCGGCCGGCGGGCCGCCCGCGAAGGCCCGGGCCCCGCCGCCCGCGCCCGGGGCGCCGCCGTTGCCGGCACCGCCGAAGCCCGGTCCGCCGCCCGCCCCGCCGAAGCCCATCCCGCCGGCCAGCGTCGAGGTCGGCCCCGCGGCCGGCCCGATCTTGTTGCCGCCGTACGGGGGTACCAGCGTGGAGACCGCCCACGCGGCCGGGGTCGCCAGCATCGCCACTACCGCCACCGCGATGGTCACCGCGGCGACCCGGCGCGGGAGCCCGGGCCGGGCCGCGACCAGAGCGGTACCCGCGGTACCCGCGATCGTCAGCACCACGACGACGGGCAGCAGCCACGGCAGGAACGTCCGGTACGCGAGGGCGAGGTGGATCGTCCACGCGCCTGTCGCGGCGACCGCGAGCGGCAGCCCCCAGGCGCGGGTACGCCCTGAGCGCGCCGCCTTCCAGAACATCACCAGCCCGGCGCCGGACAGCGCGCCGATCGCCGGGGCCATCACCGCCGTGTAGAAGGTGTGCGCGACGTTGCCGACGCTGAACGCCACGATGTGTACCGCCAGCCACAGGCCCCACATCAGGAACCCGGCCCGCACCTTGTCCTCGCGCGGCCGGCCGCCCCGCCAGGCCAGGCCGGCCACGAAGGCGACCGCGCACAGCGGCAGCAGCCAGGTGATCTGGGAGGCCATGTTGGGCTCGAACACCGCCCAGATCGAGTGATTGGCGCCGATGTTGGTACCCACCGAGCCGACCGCGCTCGCGTCGCTGGTCGTCGCGCCGAAGCGGGACAGCGCGTTGTACCCGAACACCATGCCGAACGCGGAGTTGTTGGTACTGCCGTCGATGTACGGCCGGTCGGCCGCCGGGGTCAGCGTGACCAGCCCGATCCAAAGGAACGACACGGCCACGGTCACGCCGCCGGCCGCGGCCAACCGGGCCAACCGGCGCCGCAGCGGTCCCGCCGCGGCGATCGCGTAGGGGATGGCCAGTGCCGGCAGCACCGCCCACGCCTGGGCCATCTTCACGTTGAACGCCAGCCCGACCCAGACCCCGCTGATCAGCAGTGGCCGCAGCCGCGTAGCTTGTCGGAGCGGCTCCGCGCCAGCGTTCGACAGCCGGTCGGCGTCCAGCGCCCGCTGCCAGGCGTCTGCCGCGAGTACCAGCAGGAGCACCAGCAGCGCGTCCGCCTGTGCCGCGCGGCTGAGCGCGGCCGTGATCGGGGTGAGGGTGAGCACGAGCGCGGCGAGCAGCCCGGCGGCCGGGCCGGCCCAGCGCCGCACGACCCGGTACAGCACCAGCACGGCGACCACCCCGGCCAGCGCCTGAGGCAGCACGAGCACCCAATTGTGGAAGCCGAGTACCCGCACGAACAGCGCCTGTACCTGGAACGCCAGCGGAATCTTGTCGATCGAGATGGACGCGGCCGGGTCGAAGGCGCCGTACAGCCAGGCGTGCCAGCTGTGGGCCATGCTGTAGACGGCCGCGCCGTAGTAGTCCGAGCGCATGTCGTTGCCCGCGATGCCCCAGAAGTAGAGGGTGGCGGCGAGCGCGGCGATCGTCAGCAGCAGCGGCCTGGCCCAGCGGGGCTGGCCGGGCGGGGACTGCCAGGGCGCCCGGCGGCGTCGGACAGGTACCGGAGAGGTCGCCGCCGGGGCGGCGTCAAGGATTGCCGTCATGCCAGAAGACGGTTCCGGCCCTAGGTCAAAGCCACCTGTGACGCCCCGATGAGTGGGCTAGGACTCGGGCGGAGCGCTCAACGACCGCCCCGCTCGGCCCGCTCCACGGCGAGCCGGGCCAGGGGCAGGAAGCCGGCCGCGGGGTCGAGCCGGGCGGCCCGGTCGACCAGCCGGCGGGCCAGCGCCACGTCCCCGAGCTGGATCTCGGCGAAGGCCCGCACGGCGGCCACGTTCACCCGGGACCGTACGTCGGCGGCCGCCGTGTTGAGCCCGACCAGGAAGTTTCGCGCCTCGGCGGGCCGGTCCGCGAGCAGGCGGGCCAGGGCGACGCTGGTGCGCGCCTGTACCCCCTGCGGCGCGCAGCGGTAGGCGAACTCCGCGGTCTCCGCGATCGTCCGTACCCGGGCCGGGTCCGGCCGGGTACCGGCCCGCAGCGCGTCCTGGATGAGCCGGACCGCTTGTGCCTCGGCGACCCGGGCGGCCAGCACGCCGCCCAGCTCCGGACCGGTGGACGGCCGCCGGGCGACGGCGAGCAGCCGGTCGGTGTCGGCGCTCAGCTCGCCGGCCCGGATGCTGCGCTCCAGCAGCGCGGGCGCGGCCCGGACCGCGTCGGTTCCCCCGGCGTCGACCCGCTCGCGTAGCCGCCGCAGTTGGGATGCGTTCGCATCGGCTTGAGGGGACGGGGCTTTATCAATGACTGTCGATGGCTGCGGCACGGTCTGCTCCCGGGGAGGGTGGGGTCGAGGACTCATGCGCCGGCCGGCGCGGCGAGGCTGCCCGGGCCGGTTCATCCGATTGCCGAGAACGGCTGGCCCGGCCACGGTGCCGGGAGCCGGCCGGCATGCGCACGAGTGGCACGGTACCGGGTGAATCAGGTAGAGACCGGACTCGTTATCGGACGTTCGCGCCGAGTTCATCCGTGCTGCTTTCATCCGGTTCATCAAATCCCCCGGAAGACCTGGGGCAAGATCGCCGGTACCGTCAGGTCCACGTCGGGTACCGCGATCGCCGGTGCGAACCCGCAGATCGACACCTGGGCGGCCAGTTGAAGACCGACAAGGACGGCCACCACGCGCTGTGGCTGGACGTGCGCAACAACCCGCTGCGGGTGATCGTCGCGAAGGACGGGTACCAGCCGCAGGTACGCAAGGTGAAGATCGTCAAGGGCACCACTACGGCCGACTTCTCCCTTAACCCCGCGCCCTGAGGCTCGGGCCCGACCCAGAACCCGGGGCGGCGGCACAGCCGCCGTCCGGGGGCTCTTTCTTTTTGAGGCATTTGCTGCATGATCTAGCCATGGGCGCTCGGCTGAGGCTGGCGCGGGTGGCGGTGCCGCTCGCGGCGCTGGCGGCCGGCCTCGTGGGGTGCGGGTCAAACGGACCCAGCGGACCATTGGCAGACAATCCGCCGCCCAGCCCCACGGTCAGCGCGCCTCCGACGGCGCCGCAGTTCGGCCAGTCCGTCGCGGCCGGGACCGGGTTCGTCGCGGCCACGGTCTTCGGCTACACCCAGCCCGCCGCGGACGGGGCCGCGCCCAGCCAGGCCGGGCACGTGTGGGCCGCCGTCGACGCGCAGGCGTGCCGCGAGCCGGGCAGCGTCTTCCAGGTCACGGTCAGTAGCGGTCCGTGGTCGCTGCGCTTCCCGGACGGTACCTCGGCGGCCCCATCGCAGGCCGACGACCCGCACTTCCCGCAGCCCCGGTACCCGGACACCCCGACCGCCCTGCAGCCCGGGCAGTGCCTGCGGGGCTGGATCATGTTCGACGTACCGCAGGTCGGCCGCCCGCTCGCCGTCCGGTACGCGCCGCAGGGCGGCTCGCCCATCGACTGGCCGATCCCCTGAGCCGTGACGACCCGGCACCGGTTGTCGGACCCTGGCCCTAACCTGGCGGGCATGGGCGTCCCCCGGATCACCGCGACGCAGCGCAGGGCCAGGCTGGTCGCCCGGCACGGCCTGGCGGCGCCGCTCGACGGCCCGGCCGGCGTCGCCGCCGCCCTTGTCGCGCTGCACAGCACCGACCCCGCCACGGTGTACCTGTCGGTGGCGGCCCGCGGCCGGGCGGCCCCCGCCGACCTCGAGAAGGCGCTCTACGAGGAGCGCGATCTCGTCCGGATGCTGGGCATGCGGCGCACCGTCTTCGTGGTGCCGACCGGGCTCGCCCCGGTCGTGCAGCACGCGTGTGCCGACGCCATCGCGGTCAACCAGCGCCGGCTGCTGCTCGGGCTGCTGACCCAGGCGAAGGTGGTGCCCGACCCGGCCGGATGGCTGGACGACGTCGCCGCGTCGACGCTGCGCGCGCTCGCCGCCCGGGGCGAGGCGAGTGCGGCCACCCTCTGCGCCGACGAGCCGCGGCTGCGCACCCAGGTGACGATCGCCGAGGGGAAGGCCTACGGCGGCTCGTTCAACATCACCAGCCGGGTGCTGTTCCTGCTCGCCGCGCAGGGGCGGATCGTACGCGGGCGGCCGGGCGGCTCCTGGCTCAGCAGGCAGTACAAGTGGTCCACTGTGGACAGATGGTGGCCCGGCGGGCTGCCGACCTTGGACGCGGCCGAGGCCCGGGTGGAGCTGGCCCGGCAGTGGCTGGCCGCCTACGGTCCCGGTACCGTGGCCGACCTGAAGTGGTGGACGGGGTGGACCCTGACCGAGACCCGGCGCGCCCTGGCCCGGCTGGACACGGTCGAGGTCGACCTCGACGGTAGGCCCGGCCTGCTGCTCGCGTCCGATGTGGACAGTGGGCCGCAGACCGCGCCGCGCGCCGCGCTCCTGCCCGCGCTGGACCCGACCGTGATGGGCTGGGCCGGCCGCGAATGGTACCTGGGCGACCACGGTCCGGCGCTGTTCGACCGGTCCGGCAACGCGGGACCGACCGTCTGGTGGGGCGGCCGCATCGTCGGCGGCTGGGCGCAGCGCGCGGACGGCGGGGTCGCCGTGCGGCTGCTGGAGAAGGTGGACCGGGCGGCGACGAAGGCCATCGACTTGGCCGCGTCCGCGGTCCGGGACTGGCTCGGTCCGGTGCGGGTGACGCCGCGCTTCCGTACCCCGTTGGAGCGCGAACTGTCCAAGTAAGCGCGGGCGGTCAGGCGAACAGGGACTCCGGGGGCGGCGGGGAGTCGGCGGCGGCCGCATCGGTGACCGGGCGGGCGCCGGCCACGAACCGGGTCAACTCGTCGCCGGCCAGCAGCCGGGCCGGGAAGGCGTCCCGGCCGGCCGACCGGGCCAGCTCCGCCACCGGCAGTTCTCCCGCGCCGCCGGCCGCCGCGACCAGGACGACGTTGCCGAACCGCCGGCCGCGCAGCACCCCCGGCTCGGCCAGTAGGCACACCTGCCCGAACACCGCGGCCAGCGTGGCCACCTGACCCCGGGCGAAGGCCAGCGGCGGCCCGTCCGCCACGTTCACCGCGTACCGGCCGCCCGGCCGCAGCACCCGGGCCACCTCCCGGGCGAACTCCACGGTCGTGAACCGCCCCGGCATCCGCGCGCCGCCGTACACGTCGGTGACCACCACGTCGAACCGGGACGGCGCCATCGACTCCACCGCCGTCCGCCCGTCCTCCGCCCGTACCCGCAGGTCCGCGCCGCGCGGCAGGGGCAGTACCCGCCGGACCAGGGCGGCCAGCGCCGCGTCCCGCTCGACGACCCGCTGGACGGAGCCCGGCCGGGTCGCCGCCACGTACCGGGGCAGGGTAAGCGCTCCGCCGCCCAGGTGCAGTACCCGCAGCCCTCCCCCGGGCTCGCCGGTCGCGTCGAGTACCGAGGCGAGCCGCCGCACGTACTCGTACTCCAGCCAGGTCGGGTCGTTCAGGTCCACATAGGACTGTGGGGTACCGTCCAGTAGCAGTGTCCAGCCGTCCGCGCGGTCCGGGTCGGGTACAAATTCGGCTAGCCCGAAGTCCACGGGCCGCACGATCCGCCCCGCACCCCGCCTGCCCACGGGTGCGATTATCCGCGGCGTCCGCTCGGGCCCACCGCGACGGTGCCCGCCGCGGGTGCCCGCCCGCGCGCCCACTCAGTGGTGCGGGTGGGGAACGGGCAGTTCGGGGGAGGCGGTGTCGAGCGGGACGCCGGGCGCCCGGACCAGGCCGACCTGCACGATCTGCCGGGGCATCGTGGCGTCCAGGAGCCAGTCGATCGCGATCCGCGAGCGGCCGGCCGGTACCGACAGCAGGTGGTACCCGCGGGTGACCGCCTTCGCTGCCAGCCCCGCCAGGGGTACACCGAGGGGGTTGGCGGCCGCGTCCGCGCCGCCCAGGTCGACGACGAAGCCCAGGTCCCGGTGCCGGTACGGGCGGCGCATCCCCTGCCCGTAGGAGGCCGCGATGTTGACCGCCGCCAGCCGGCCTTGCCGCTGGGCGTGCTGGGCCGTCATCGCGGTGATCTCGCCGGGCCGGGTCACGTCCGGTACCGCTGCCGCGTCCCCGCACGCGTAGATCTCCGGGTGGCCGGGCACCGTCAGGTACTCGTCGACGACCAGCCGCCCCTTGTTCGTGGGCAGGCCGAGGGAGTCGACGAACGGGTCGGGCCGCACGCCCACGCACCAGATAAGCGACCGGGTGCCGACGTACTCGCCGTCGGTCAGCCGGACTCCGAGCGGCATGGCGTCCTTCACGGAGGTACCCATCCGGACCTCGACGCCCCGCTCGCGCAGAACCTGGCCGGCGGTGGCCGACAACCGCGGATCCAGTTCGGGCAGCGGCCGGTCGGCGATGTCGAGCAGCAACCACCGCGGCTGCTCGCGGGCCAGCCCGGGGACGCGGCGGGCGATCTGGTCGGTGAACAGCTGGCCGTGCGCGCAGACCTCGACCCCGGTGTACCCGGCACCGACCACCACGAAGGTGAGCCGGTCCCGGCGCTCGTCCGGGTCGGCGGCGCCGGCCGCCAGTTCGATCTGGCGGGTGAGGTGGTCGCGCAGGTAGAGCGCCTCGGGCAGTCCCCGGAAGCCGTGCGCGTGCTCGGCCACCCCGGGGATCGGCAACAGCCGGTTGACGCTACCGGCGGCCAGTACCAGCCGGTCGTACCCGATCTGGCCGTGCCCGCCCTCGGGGTCGACGTAGCTGAGCCGCCGCCGCGCGACGTCCACGTCGTGCGCCTCGGCCAGCAGCAGCCGCACGTCGGGCAGCGTGCCGGGGAGGGACACGGTGGCGTGCCGGGGTTCGAGGATGCCGGTGGCCACCTCGGGGAGCAGCGGCAGGTACAGGAAGTAGTCGGTCGGGTTCACCAGGGTGATGTCGGCCCGGCCACGGGCCCGCCGGGCCAGGGTACGGGCGGCGTGGTACCCGGCAAAGCCGGCACCGACGATCACGACGCGCGGACGCCCCATTGCGGACGCCTACCCGTGCCACCCCGTGCCAAACCCGCAGCCGTCACCCCCAGGGGACACACAGGCTCCTCCAAGCTGTTTACGATGGGCCCTCCGCCGGGCGACCGCCCTGCGGCCAACCTTCTCTGACATGGGGTAATGCAGTGTCACAACCCGTGCAGTCGCAGTACCCGACCGGTGACCCGGGCGCCGGATACCCCGGCAGCCCCGGCTCCTTCCCGCCGGCGGCACCGGAGCCGGCCAGGCGCACCAACGGCTTCGCCGTCGCGTCGCTCATCTTCGGCATCATCGGCGGCATCCCGCTGGGCATCATCTTCGGCATCGTCGGCCTGGTCCGGGCCAAGACCTACCGCAGCGGCAAGGTCATGTCCTGGATCGGCATCGTGCTGTCGGTGCTGTGGATCATCCCGGTGGCGGTCGTGGTCGGCATCGGTGCGTCGCACGTGTCCAAGGCCATCGACCCGGGCTGCACGTCGGCCAGGACGACCCTCTCCGGAATGGACACGAAGATCACCAACGACGCGAACAACCCGACCGCGTTCAAGGCCGACCTGCAGGCGACGATCGCCGCCCTGAAGGACGCCGCGGCCAAGACCAAGAGCGACAAGGCGCGTACGGCGATGACCAGCACGGCCGCCGACTTCCAGGCGCTGCTGGACTCGGTGAACTCGGGCACCCAGCTCGACTCCACGTTCGAGCAGAAGCTGCAGGCCGACGCCGACTCCGTCGACAAGGAGTGCGGCGCCTTCTGACCGGTACGCCGGCCTCACCGCACACGATCGCGGGCGGCCGGCCCGGGGACTGCTTCCCGGGCCGGCCGCCCGCCGCGCATCCGCCGCCGGTTCAGGCAACTGTCTGCCAGGTGGCTGATGGCCATGGGTAGCCATGGGACTGTTCCACTCCCAGGATCTTCCGCTCGTCTGCCCGTACCGCGCCGGCGCCGCGGCCGGCCGGCGGCCAGGCGGCCGGCGGCCCTGACGGAGGCGGGTACGCGGGTCGTAGGCTGTGCGCAGGGCACCGGAGGGGAGCAGCGATGACACAGCGACGATTCGACCGGCCCGGCTCGGACGGGGCGGGGAGGACCGCCGCGCCCACCCGGCGCGCCTCCGGAGAACTGGAGGCCGAGGTGCTGAGCGCGCTGTGGGCCGAGCCCCTGCCGCTGACGCCGACCCGGCTGCACAACACGCTCGGGCGCGACCTCGCGTACAACACCGTGCACACCATTCTCACCAGGCTGTGCGACAAGGGCCTGGTCGTACGTACCACCATCGACGGGCGGCCGGCCTACGCACCCGCCCAGGGTGCGGCCGAGTGGGCCGCCGGACAGATGCGGGCGGTACTGGAGCGGGGCGCCGACCGGGCCGCGATCCTGCACCGGTTCGTCACGTCGCTGAGCCCGGCCGACGAGCAGGCGCTGCGCGCCGTGCTTAGCGAGGACGACGACCAAGCCAGCCTGGCATGACCATCGCGGTGTACGTGCCGCTCCTGGCGGCCGTGCTGTTCGCGGTCATCGGACCCCGGCTCGCGCTGCGCAGCCTCCCCCCGGTCGCCGGGGTGTGGACGCTGACCGTCGGCGCCGCCCTCATCGCCGTGGGCTCCTGCTGGTCGCTCGCGCTGCTCGCGGCCAGCCTGCTGGACGAGGTACTCCCCCCGGGGCACCGCACCATCGGCGTGGTCGACGAGCCGACCCTGGTCAACGACGTGGTGGCCGCGATCGCTGCGGTGCTGCTGGTGGCCGGCCTCGTGCGACTAGTACTGGACGCGCGGGCCAGCCACGAGGTGCACCGTGAGCTGCGGGCGCTGTGCGCGGGCAGCCTGTCGGACCTCGTCGTGCTGGCGGACGCGCAGCCGCAGGCCTTCGCGGTACCCGGCGGTCGCGGTCACGTGGTGGTCAGCAGCGGCATGCTCGCCGCGCTGTCCGGGCCGGAGCGGCGGGTGCTGCTCGCCCACGAACGCGCCCATCTGCACGCCCGCCACCACTGGCACGCCGAGGTGGTACGCGCGGCGGTCGCCGTCAACCCGCTGCTGCGCGGGGTACGCACGGCCAGCGCCTACCTGTGCGAGCGGTGGGCGGACGAGGTCGCCGCGGCCGCGGTCGGCAACCGCCGACTCGCCGCGACCTCACTGGCCCGGGCCGCGCTGGCCGCCTCGGGTACCGGCTGCCCGCCGGCCGCCTTCGGGTACCACAGCGTCGGCGTGGGCAGCCGGGTCGCCGCACTCCAGGCGCCCCCGGCCCCGGCCCGGCCGAGCCTGGCCCTGGCGCTGCTCGGGCTGGCCGGCATCGGGCTGGCCGCCGACGTCCAGGCGACCGGCGACTTCCTGCGGATGGCCTTCGGCGTCCTGCACTGAGCCGGCCGGGCGCTAGCCGCGCAGCGGGGCGGTCGCGAAGGCGGCCATACCGTCCGCGAAGGGTACCCGCGCCTGGAAGCACAGCTCCTCGCGCGCCAACCGGGGCGACGCGACCACGTGCCGCACGTCGCCGGTCCGGTACTCCCCGGTGACCTCCGGCTCGGGGCCGCCGAACGCGGCGGCCAGCGCCGCGGCCATGTCGCCGACCGTGTGCGGCTGCCCGGACGCGATGTTGTACCGCGCCAACCGTCCACAGTCGACACTCCCGAGCCGGTCCAGGGCCGCGAGGTTGGCCCGGGCCACATCCTCCACGTGCACGAAGTCCCGGCGCTGCCGGCCGTCCTCGAAGACCCTCGGCGGCCGGCCCCGCTCCAGCGCGGAGCGGAAGATGGCCGCCACACCGGCGTAGGGCGTGTCGCGCGGCATCCCGGGACCGTAGACGTTGTGGTACCGCAGCGCGATGGCGCGCCCGCCCGCCGTCCGCGCCCAGACCGAGGCCAGGTGCTCCTGGGCCACCTTCGTCGCCGCGTAACCGCTGCGCGGGTCCATCGGCGCCGACTCGTCCACCAGCCCCGGCGTGAGCGGCCGCCGGCAGTCCGGGCAGCGCGGTTCGAACCGGCCGGCGGCGAGGTCGGAGCCGTCGCGGGCCTCGGGCCGGACCGCACCGTGCTCCGGGCAGTCGTACGCGCCCTCGCCATAGACCACCATCGAGCTGGCCAGCACCAGCTGGCCGACCCGGGCGCGGGCCATCTGGGCGAGCAGCACGGCGGTGCCCAGGTCGTTGCAGCCCGCGTACTCCGGCAGGTCGGCGAGGTCCAGGCCCATCCCGACCATGGCCGCGTGGTGCACCACCCCGTCGACCCCGCGCAGCGCCGCGGCAACGGTGTCGGCGTCCCGCACGTCGCCGACCACCAGCGCCGGGTCCCGCGGCGGGGCCGGCGGGGTACCGTGCGCCGCGGGGTGCAGGGAGTCCAGCCGCAGCACGTCATGGCCGGCCTCCGCGAGCCGCCGGGCGACCCGGGTACCGATGAACCCCGCCCCGCCGGTCAGCAGGATGCGCATGCCAGCCACGCTAGCCGTGGCGCGCGGCCCGCGCGCCGGTCGGGTGGGTGCTGGTACGTTCGGGCTGACTGACCAGTGCGTGTGGGAGGAGAATGCCATGGCATCGCAGCTCAACCCGTACCTCAACTTCAACGGCAACGCGCGAGCGGCAATGGAGTTCTACGCCAGCGTCTTCGGCGGCGAGCTGACGGTCAGCACGTTCGCCGACTTCGGCAATGCCGACTCGCCCGACGCCCAGCGGGTAATGCACTCGCAGCTGGAGACGGAGGCCGGGTACACGCTGATGGCCGCCGACATCACCAGCGAGATGGAGCACCAACCGATTGCCGGCTTCTCGATCAGCCTCAGCGGCGACGACGGGGACCAGCTGCGCGGGTACTTCGACAAGCTGGCCGCCAGCGGTACCACGACGATGCCGCTGCAGAAGCAGGTCTGGGGCGACGAGTTCGGCATGTGTGTGGACGGGTTCGGGGTCTCCTGGCTGGTGAACATCGGTCAGCCGCGGGGCTGAGCCGGTTCCCGCTCCGTAAGCAATCATTCAGGAGTCGGTAAGCATAGTCGGGCGCCGATCGGGCATAGCTTCACACCGTGTCGCACATCGTGGACGTGGTGCTGCCGTGCCTGGACGAGGCCGCCGCGCTGCCGTGGGTACTCGGGCGGCTGCCCGACGGGTACCGGGCGATCGTCGCGGACAACGGCTCCGTCGACGGCTCCCCGGAGGTGGCGGCCCGACTCGGCGCGACCGTCGTGCACGCCGCACCGCGCGGCTTCGGTGCCGCGGCGCACGCGGGGCTGAGCGCGGCAACCGCCGACCTGGTCTGCTTCCTCGACGCCGACGGATCGTTCGACCCGGCGCAGCTCCCCCGGGTCGTCGAACCGGTTGCCGCCGGCCGGGCCGAACTGGTGCTCGGCCGGCGGCGGCCAACCTCGTGGCGGTCCTGGCCGGTACACGCCAGGCTCGGCAACGCCGTGCTGGCACACCGGCTGCGTACCGCCGCCCGGGTACCGGTGCACGACCTGGGGCCCATGCGGGCGGCGCGTCGGGAACCGCTGCTGCGCCTGGGGCTGGTCGACCGCCGCTTCGGGTACCCGCTGGAGATGGTGGTGAAGGCGGCCCGCGCGGGCTGGCGGGTGTCCGAAGTGGACATCGGCTATTCGCCCCGCACCGGGCGATCGAAGGTCACCGGTACGGTCCGGGGGACCGTGCGCGCCGTCGCGGACATGACGCGGGTACTCGGCTCGTGAGGGTACAGGTGCTGGTCCTCGCGAAGGCCCCGCGACCCGGGAGGGTGAAGACCCGGCTGTGCTCGCCCTGCTCACCGGAGCAGGCCGCCGCGGTCGCCGCTGCCGCGCTCGCCGACACCCTCGACGCGGTGACCGCCACCCCCGCGGTACGGCGCACGATCTTGCTCGACGGTCGGTACCCGGCGCCGCACGGCTGGCGCCTGGTCGACCACTGCGGCGGGGGGCTCGGCGAGCGGCTGGCCGCCGCGTACGCCGACACCGCCCTGCCCGATACCGGCTCGCTGCTGGTCGGCATGGACACCCCGCAGGTGACGCCAGAGCTGCTCACCGGCCTGGCCGCGGGGCTGGACGGGGCGGACGCCGTGCTCGGGCCGGCGCTCGACGGCGGCTGGTGGGGCCTGGCCCTGCGCGACCCGGCGGACGCCGAGGTGCTGCGTGCCGTACCGATGTCCACTCCCGACACCGCACGCTCCACAGTGGACGGGCTGCGGGAGCGCGGCCTGTCGGTGGCGCTGGGTCCCCCGCTGCGCGACGTGGACACCGCGGTCGACGCCTGGGCGGTGGCCGCCGCGCGGCCGGAAGGCCGGTTCGCCCCGGCGGTACGGACGCACGTACCGGCGCCGCATGGCACCATGGTGCGCGATGGACGCTGAACTTCCCGTGGATACCGGGGCCCTGACCGCGACCCGACTGGCGCTGCACGGGGTCGCCGAGCTTCTACTGGCCGGCCCGCAGTACCGGGCCAGCGGTACCATCCGGCTGCGCGTGGAGCCGGGCGGCTTCGGTACCGTGGCGGACCCGCCGGTACTGGTCGACGGCGATCACCTGGTACGCGCCGGGCAGCGGCTGGCGCTGCGGGACGCCAGCTACGCGGACATCGGCGCCCGGGCGGGGCTCGACGTGGGCGCCCCGTCCGGCGTGTACGGCGACGGATCGGGCGCGGCACCCGACGATCCGGTACGGGTGGACCCCCGGGCGGCGGCGCACCTCGCGTCCTGCTTCGCGGCCGGGGACGCGGCGCTGCGCGCGCTCGACCCGGCGCAGACGCCGGTGCTGTGGCCGGAGCACTTCGACGTGGGCATCGTGCTGGACGCGGTCAACTACGGGGTCTCGCCGGGGGACGGCTTCCTCGCCGAGCCGTACGCCTATGTGGGGCCGCACGACTTCGACGCCTCGGCCGACCGGTACCGGGTGGAGTTCTGGAACGCGCCCTTCGGTGCGGCACGCCCGGTGCGGGCCCTGCCAGGCGCGGCGCTGGGGCGGTTCTTCGCCCACGGTCGCGACCTGGTGCTGGGGCGCGCGGCGTGATCCAGGCGGTGGTCTTCGACCTGGACGGCGTGCTCATCGACTCGGAGCCGGTGTGGGAGCAGGTGCGGCGCGGCTACGTGGCCGCGCACGGCGGCACGTGGCAGCCGGACACCCAGTCCCGGCTGATGGGGATGAGCACCGGCGAGTGGGCGCGGTACCTCACCGAGCTGGGTGTGCGGCGGCCGGCGGACACGGTCGCCGAGGAGGTCGTCGCGGAGATGGTCCGGCGCTACGACGCGGACCTCCCGCTGATGCCGGGCGCGGTCGAGGCGGTGCGCCGGATGGCCGGGTACTGGCGGCTCGGGCTGGCCAGCTCGTCACCGTCGTCGCTGATCGGCCGGGTCATCGAGGACGCGGGCCTGGTCGGCGCCTTCGAGGTCGCACTGTCCACAGAGGACGTCGGCCGGGGCAAGCCCGACCCGGACGTGTACCTGACGGTGGCGCGGCGGATGGCCGTGGCGCCCCAGCTGTGCGTCGCGGTTGAGGACTCCAGCAACGGGCTGCGTTCCGCGGCCGCGGCCGGGATGGCGGTGGTGGCGGTGCCACATCCGGCCTACCCGCCGCGGCCCGATGCCCTGGCGCTGGCCCGGCTGGTCCTGTCGAACCTGAACGACCTGACCGTGGCCCGGGTCGCCGAGCTGTAAGCGTCGGCGCCCCGCTCCTCCGGGGAGGATGCCCGGCGGCGGCGTGGCCGGCACCGGGCAGTGTCCGGAAGGGTTGCGCCGCCGGTCAGCCGAACTGGCCCGGCTGGTAGTCCCCGGCCGGCTGCCGAACGATCACGTTCAGGCGGTTGTACGCGTTCATCAGGGCGATGAGAGCCACCAGCGCGCCGAGCTGCTCCTCGTCGTAGTGCTTTGCCGCCTTGGCCCAGACCTCGTCCGGTACGCCACCGGCCGCGTCGGCGATCCGGGTACCCTGCTCGGTCAGCTCCAGCGCGGCCCGCTCGGCCTCGGTGAACACCGTGGCTTCGCGCCAGGCGGCGACGAGGTTCAGGCGTACCGGCGTCTCACCGGCCTGCGCGGCGTCCTTGGTGTGCATGTCGGTGCACATGCCGCAGCCGTTGATCTGGCTGGCCCGGATCTTCACCAGCTCCTGTGTCGGGTGCGGCAGGGTCGAGTCGGTGACCACCTTCCCGGCCGAGTTGATGTACTTCGCGAACGCGGGCAGTACCGGGTTGCCGTAGAAGTTCAGACGCGCGTCCATGTGTTCTCCTTGCTGTGTTTGAGGGTTACACAGCACTGACGGCACGCACCGGCCGGATGTGACCGGCCGGTGCGTCCGTACGGATATGACGCGCGTCTCTCTCGCGGTGGCGGCCACCCTGGCGGGTCGCCGCCCCGCGGGTCGCGGGACTGGCGCTAGTAGCCTCCGCCGCCGCCACCACCGCCGCCGCCACCACCCATGCTCAGGGTGATCGCGAGGATGATGCCGGCGATGACGATCGCCGCGATGACGATCCACAGGGTTGTGCGTTTAGCAGTTGCCGATGCCACTGGTACCACCTCCATTCGGAGCTGTACCCGCGCAACGCGGAAGCTCACGTACCGTGGCCGGCCCATCCCGGGCGCCCGGCACGCTGCCGGCGATGCGGACATCGGTCGCGTATGGTCGCCGGCGAGCGGAAACCGCCCGGCCGGGAAATCCGCTACCCGGCGGTAGACTCCTGCGATGAGTCCACGTGTGGGCGACGGCGAGCTGGGCATCACGATTCCGCTGAGCGCGCCGCTGGCGGCGCACACCGGCCTGCTACCGCGGCTGTTCGAGGCCGGGTACCGGCACTTCTGGAGCAGCGAGACCGCCGCGTTCGACGCGTTCACCCCGCTGGCACACGCGGCGGCGGTGCTGCCCGAAGCGCAGTTCGGCACCGCGATCGCGGGCGTCTTCACCCGCGGCCCGGCTCTGCTGGCGATGAGCGCGGCCGCGCTGGCCGAGGCCGCCCCCGGGCGGTTCAGCCTCGGCGTCGGCGCCGCATCCCCGGCGATCGTCACGCAGTGGAACGGCATCCCGTACGACCGGCCGGTGGCGCGGGTACACGAGGCGGTCGGGTTCCTGCGCGCCGCCCTCGCCGGGCAGAAGCTGCCGGGCGGCTTCCGCCTGGAACGGCCGCCGGCCGAGCCGCCGCCGATCCTGGTGGCCGCGCTGCGCCCGGCGATGCTGCGGCTGGCCGGCTCGGAGGGGGACGGCGCGATCCTCAACTGGCTGTCCGCATCGGACGTCGAGCGGGTGGTACCGCTGGTGCGCGCCGCCGGTACCGGACACCGGATCGTGGCGCGGCTGTTCGTCTGCCCCACCGACCGGCCGGGTACCGTGCGGGCGGCCGCCCGCCGGCTGGTCACCGGGTACCTGACGGTGCCGGGGTACGCAGAGTTCCACCGGTGGCTGGGCCGTGGACCGCTGCTGGAGCCCATGTGGGGGGCGTGGGCGGCCGGCGACCGGCGCGCGGCGGTCGACGCGGTACCGGAGGCGGTCCTCGACGACCTGTTCGTCATCGGTACCCCGCAGGAGTGCGCGGCGCACCTCCGCAGGTATGTCCACAGTGGAGTCGACGTGCCGGTGCTCAGCTTCCTGCCCCTGGACCCCGGGCGCGACGAGGTCGAGGACGCCCTGGCAGTCGCGGCCGCCTGGTCCGGCTCGGCTAGACCCTGACCAGGTGGACGACCGCGCTGGCGTAGTCGCCGGGCGGCAACTGTGGGCGCAGGCCGTGGCCGAGCAGTACCGCGCCGTGGTACACCTCGCCGGTCTCCTCGTCGCGGTACCGGGCGGACGGGTCCAGCCCGCGCAGTCGCACCGCCGGTACCGCCCGGCCGAAGTGCCCGGACTGCAGCCAGTAGAAGACTGCCGACTGCGCACCGTCGGCGGCCACGTACTGCGACGCCACCATCGCGTCCCCGTCCGGCGGCAGCAGCCGGTACAGCTCACCGTGCTGGACGATGGGCGCGATCCGCTTGTACAGCGCTACCCAGGTCGCCGCCTCAGCGCGCTCCTGCGCTGTCCACTCCGGAAGGTCGCCGCCGATCGCCAGTACCCCGGCCATCGCGACGTGGAACCGGAACCGCAGCGGTACCGTCCGGCCGGTCTGCTGGTTGGGCACGTCGGTGACCCAGGCGGCCATGGTCAGCGGCGGGTAGACCTGTGCGTACCCGTGCTGGATCTGCAGCCGGTCCAGCGCGTCGGTGTTGTCTGAGGGCCACACCTCGTCAGTGCGACGCAGGATGCCGAAGTCGACCCGGCCGCCACCGCCGGAGCAGGACTGGATGCGCAGGTGCGGGTGCCTTTCGCGCAGCCGGTCGATGACGGCGTACAGGTTGTCCACATAGGACAGCCAGAGCCAGTCGCTGCCGGCGGCTCC
The DNA here is from genome assembly GCA_964645345.1 of uncultured Micromonosporaceae bacterium. GTDB lineage: Bacteria > Actinomycetota > Actinomycetes > Mycobacteriales > Micromonosporaceae > Rugosimonospora. Next base: position 25,313 of record CAZYCD010000017.1, on the reverse strand, counting down.
CTCGGCCGGCCAGCCCGACTCGGTGAACGGCCGGTTCATGTCCCACTTGAGGAAGTCGACGTCGTTCGCGCCGACCAGCTCGTCGAGCCACTGGAACATCCACTCGGCGACGTCCGGCCTGGCCACGTTGAGCACCAACTGGTTGCGCAGCTCGGTGCGCTGCCGGTGCGGGAAGTGCTGTACCCAGTCGGGGTGGGCCCGGTACAGGTCGCTGTCGGGATTGACCATCTCCGGCTCGACCCAGATGCCGAACTTCATGCCGAGCCGGTGCACCTCGTCGGCCAGCGGGCGCAGCCCGTTCGGAAAGCGGTGCGGGTTGACCGTCCAGTCGCCGAGGCCAGCGTGGTCGTCGACCCGGGCGCCGAACCAGCCGTCGTCCATCACGAACAGCTCGACACCGACGGCCGCAGCGAGGTTGGCCAGCTCCCGCTGCCCCTCCTCGTTGACCGTGAACCCGGTGGCCTCCCAGGAGTTGTAGGTGACCGGGCGCAGCTCGTCCGGGTGCGGCAACACGTGCGCGAGCGCGTACCGGTGCCAGGCCCGGCTCGCCGCGCCGTACCCGCCGGTGCTGTAGAGGCCGGCGAAGACCGGGGACTCCCTGGTCTGCCCTGGCTCCAGCCGGAACCCGTACCCGTCGTGCCCCGCGCCGCCGGTGACCGACACGGCATCGGTCGACGTGCGGTTGACCGTCAGCCGCCAGGTCCCGCTCCAGGCGAGCGCGGCGCTGTACACCTCGCCGTGCTCCTCGCTCGCGTCCCCGGCGTCGATGGTGACCCACGGATTCGCGTGGTGCCCGGTGGTGCCGCGCCGGCTGGTGAACACGGTCTCGCCGCGCGCGATGCCGACCCTTTCGAGGACCGTCTCCCCCGCCCAGTGCCCGGTCACGTGGCGCAGCACATAGTCGCGGCGGGCCGGTACCGACCAGCACGCCGAGTCGGCGCGCAGGACCTCGATGGTGTCGTCCCCGGTGTTCGTGATCGCCGTCCACCGCTCGATAACGTCAGTGTCCGGGTGGACACGGTAGTGCAGGGCCACCTCGACCGGGTAGTGACCGTCGGCGAAGCGCAGGGTGAGGGTGCCGTCCTCGACGGACTGCCCGGTGTACCCGAGCTCCAGCCCGCGGGTACCGTCCGCGAAGCGCACCTGCAGCGCCGGTACCCCGAACCGGGCGCCGCCCTCTACCGGCAGCTCCTCGATGTCGTGCTGGCGCCCCTCGAACTGGGTCATCGTGACCGGCGTCGGCGCCGGCACTGCGGCAGCCTGCTCGACGGTCAGCGGCGGCCCCCAGTAGAGATGCCGCAGGGTCCCGTCAGCGCCCAGTCGCAGGGCGTAGCCGGTGTTGGGGGTGGACAGCAGCCAGCTCTGGCTGGCTTCATCAAACGCGACCTCGGGCACCCCGGCAGACTAACGGATCTTCACCTCCGGCAGAACAGGTCGTGAGCGGCCGATTCGGCGTGATGGAAGTCGGCGTTGACGTAGCCCGGATTGTCCGCCTCGGCCGCCACGCCGACGGGATCTGCGCGACCGCGGCGGAAACCGCATACTTGCGTCCATGTTCGAGCTTGGTACCGACGGCCCGAGCACGATCGTGGTCGGTGTTGACGGTTCGACCACGTCGATGCGGGCCGGCGCGTACGCCGCGGGCCTGGCGCGACGCCAGCGGTCCCGGCTGGTCGTGGTGCACGTGTTGACCATCGGCGGGCTGGCCAGCCTGGTCCCGGCCGGGCTGGCGGCGGTCCGCCAGGCGAGCCAGGAGGTCGCCGAGGACCTGCGCCGGCAGGTGGCGGAGGCGGCGGAGGCGCGAGGGGTGCCGGTGACGTTCGTGGCGGTACAGGGCGACCCCTACCTCGAACTGGTGCGGATAGCGGACCAGGTGCGCGCGGACGTGGTGGTGGTGGGGGCATCCACGAAGCGCACGCACCGGCTGGCCGGGTCGCTGGCGACCAGACTGGTACGCGCGGGCCGCTGGCCGGTGACGGTCGTCCCCTGAGCCTGTCTCGCACATCCGTCCACAGTGGACTGTCGCCGGGTTAGCGTACCCGGCGCCCCATCGACAGCCTTCGTCACCGAGCGCCCGCGCGAAAAGCCCGGCGACTCCGGTTACCGCCCCCGAGCGGGGGAAAACCTCTACGGACGAAGGAGGAGACAAGATGGCTTTGCGTTCCATGACCCGCGGGAGCCCTCTGTCCGGGCTGCCCGGATTCGGGGGCCGAATCCCACCTGGGCCGGCCGGGGTACCGGGGACACCCGAGGACCTTCTCGCCCTCGGTGGGCCTACCGTCCCGATCACGTCGTTCGACAACTACGCCGCCGCTCAGCAGACCGTGGACTTCCTGTCCGACAACGGGTTCCCGGTCGAGCAGTCCGTCATCGTCGGTACCGATCTGAAGATGGTGGAGAACGTCCTGGGCCGGTTGACGGTGGGGCGCGCGGCAATCGCCGGCGCTGCCAGCGGCGCCTGGTTCGGTCTGCTGATCGGTCTGCTGATCGGCATCTTCAGCGCGTCGGCCTGGTGGCGGGTGCTGATCGCGGCCGTCGTCATCGGTGCCGTATGGGGTGCAATCTTCGGCGGTGTCGCGCACGCCGCGACGGGTGGTCGCCGCGACTTCAGCTCCCGCACGTCACTGCAGGCCGGCAACTACTCCGTGAACGTGGGCGAGAACCACGCCGACGAGGCGAAGCTGATGCTCAACCGGATGAGCTGGCGGGAGCGGAACCTGAAGACCCCGTCGGACACCTCCGGAGCCCAGGGCACAGCCGGGACGCCGGGCGCAGCCGGCACACCGGGTACGGAGACGACCGGAACGCCGGGCGCGACTGGGTCGGTCGGCTCGGGCGGCGGCCCGTCGCCGTCCGGCACCTGAGCAACACCGGTACCGGGCCGGCGGGTTGCGCCGCCGGCCCGTACCGGGCTTCCTGATACCCGGCCAGCCCGGTCAGCCCGGTTGGCCCCTGTCGGGCTCAGGCCGGCGGCAGGTCCACCAGGGCGGCGAGTACCGTGCGGTGCTGGGCCGCGGTACCCAGCGCGATGGACGCGCTCTTGGCCCGCTTCAGGTACCAGTGGGTCGGGTGCTCCCAGGTGAACCCGATGCCGCCGTGCAACTGGACGGCCTCCTCGGCCGCCCGTACCGCGACCGGGCCGCAGTGCGCCTGTGCCAGGCTGGCCGCCACCGCCACGTCGGGATCGCCATCGGCCAGGCAGCCGGCGGCGTACCGGGCGACCGCGCGCGCCTGGGTGACCTCAACCCACAGCTGGGCGAGCCGGTGCTTCACCGCCTGGAACGAGCCCACCGGGCGGGCGAACTGGTATCGGGTCTTCGCATAGTCCACTGTGGACTCCAGGCACCGGGTCGCGACGCCGAGCTGCTCGCTGGCCAGGATCACCGCCCCCGCGGTCAGCGCCGCGCGCCAGGCACCGGCGACCGCGTCAGGCCCCGCCACGAGCGTCGCCGGCGCACCGTTCAGGACGATGTCGAACAGCGGCCGCGTCTGGTCCAGCGCGGTAACCGGTACCAGCGTGACCGAGCCGGCCTCGACCGCGAACAGCCCGTCCGCGGCCGGTACCAGCAGCAGGTCCGCTGCCCCAGCGTCCGCGACGCCCGGGATGCGGCCGGTCAGCGGTCCACTCCCGGACCCGACCGATCCGGGCACCGGCGCGCCGGGCCCAGTGGCCAGCGGCAGCGCGAGTACCGCGACCAGTGCGCCGGACGCTACCTTGGCCAGGAGGTCGGTCTGCTCGACCGCCAGCAGTGCCGCGGTCGCGAGCGTCGTCCCGAGGAACGGCACGGCGCCACCGGGTGACCCGACCCCAGGAGACGCGACCCCGGCGGGAGGCAGCGCGGCCACTCCCCGGCCCAGCTCCTCGGCCACCACCGCGACCTCGCGCCACGAGCCGCCCGCGCCGCCCCGGTCCTCCGGTACCGCGAGGCCCGAGCAGCCGATCTCCACCGACAGCGTGCGCCACAGGTCCGCCGAGCCGGCCGCCGAACGGCCGACGGCTTGGCGTACCGCCGCGCGCAGATCCTCCTCGACCTCTGAGTAGAGCAGGGTGGTCACCGGGGCAGGTCCTTCCACGCGACGTCCTTGTCGATCCGGGGCTCCGCCGGCAGCCCGAGCACCCGCTCTGCGATGATGTTGCAGAGGATCTCCGAGGTACCGCCCTCGATCGAGTTCCCCTTGGCGCGCAGGTACCGGTACCCCGGCGCACGCTGCTGGAAGTCCACTATGGATGGACGGCGCATCGTCCAGTCGTCGTACCGCAGCCCGTCGGCTCCCAGCAGCTCCAGCTCGAAGCCGGAGATCTCCTGGTTCAGCCGGGCGTACGCGTACTTGACCGCGGAGCCCTCCGCGCCCGGCTGCCCGGCGGCCAACTGCTCGCGGATGCGGTTGGCGGCGATCCGGCCCGCCTCCGCCGCCACCCACAGCCGCATCAACTGGTCGTGCAGGCCCGGGCCGCGCAGTTCCGGCCGTTCCCGCCAGGCCCGGGCGACCACGCCGATCAGGCTGCCCTCGCGGGGCAGCGCGGCGCCGCCGATGGCCACCCGCTCGTTCATCAACGTGGTCTGGGCGACACGCCAGCCGTCCCCGACGTCGCCCAGCCGGTGCTCGTCCGGGATCCACACGTCCGTGAGGAACACCTCGTTGAACTCCGCCTCGCCGGTGATCTGGCGCAGCGGCCGCACCTCCACGCCCGGCGCTGTCATGTCGCACGCGAAGTAGGTCATGCCCTGATGCTTGGGTACGTCCGGATCGGTGCGGGTGACCAGGATCGCCCAGTGCGCCTCGTGTGCCATCGACGTCCAGACCTTCTGCCCGTTGACCCGCCAGCCGGGTCGGCCGTCGGGGCCGGTCGCCGGTACCGCCCGGGTGCCCAGTGCCGCGAGGTCCGAGCCGGCGCCGGGCTCGCTGAACAGCTGGCACCATACCTCCTCGCCCGTCCACAGTGGACGAAGCCAGCGGCGGCGCTGCTCCTCGGTGCCGTGCCGCAGGATGGTCGGCGCGGCCATGCCCAGCCCGATCCCGATGCGCAGCGGGTTGTTGTCGGGCGCGCCGGCCGCCGCGAAGGCGGCGTCCACCTCGGGCTGCAGGGACCGCGACAGGCCCAGCCCACCGAGCCCGACCGGAAAGCTGACCCAGGCGAGGCCGGCGTCGAAGCGGGCGCGCAGGAAGGCTGTCCGGTCCTCCGCGCTGCCCTCGCGGATGGCCGCCGGGTCGTGCTCCGTGAGGAACGCGCGAACCCGGGCGGCCAGCTCATCGCTGTGCATACAACTCCTCGATGACGTCGGCGTGGTTGGCGTACACCACGGCCCGCTTGAGCTTGAGGGTAGGGGTCAACTCCCCCGCCTCCGGAGTGAAGTCGCGGTCCAGGATGGCGAAGCGCTTGACCTGCAACGGCGTCGCGTACCCCGCGTTGGCCGCGTCGACCAAGCCCGCGATCAGCTCCCGCACCGCCGGGTGCCGCGCCAGCCGCGCGAGGTCGTCCGGCAGGCCGCGCTCCCGCGCCCACGGCAGGATCTCCTCGGCGTCCAGGGTCACCAGCGCGACCGGGTACGGGCGCCGGTCGCCCACCATCACCGCCTGGGAGATCCAGCGCGACTGACGAAGCGCGTTTTCCAGGCCGGCCGGCGCGATGTTCTTGCCGCCCGAAGTGATGATGATGTCCTTCTTCCGGCCGGTGATGGTGAGGAAGCCGTCCACGTCCAGCTCGCCGAGGTCGCCGGTACGCAGCCAACCGTCCACAATGGTCGCCGCGGTCGCCTCGGGGTTGTTCCAGTAGCCGGCGAACACGTGCGGGCCGGCCATGAGGATCTCACCGTCGTCGGCCAGCTTCATCGACACGCCCGGCGAGGCGACGCCGACCGTCCCCAGCCGGTACCGGTCGAGAGTACTGGTGCCGCCCACCGCCGTGGACTCGGTCATCCCGTACCCCTCCATGACGGGTACCCCGGCGGCGAAGAAGAACTCCAGCACCTCCACGGCGATCGGTGCCGCCCCGGTCAACGCGAGCCGCAGCCGGCCGCCCAGCGCCGCCCGTACCTCCGCGAAGTATGGCTCGGCGGCGGGCTCGGTACCGGCGGCCCGCGCGGCCAGCCCCTCGCGCACGGCCCCGCGCAGCCAACCCGGGTCGACGCCGGCCGTAAGCCCGGTGTAGAGCTTCTCGAAGATGCGCGGTACCGAAGGCAGGAACGTCGGGCGGACCTCGGCCAGCTCGGCGATGATCCGGCGCGGATCCCTGCCGTAGTAGGTCAACGTGGCGCCCGAGTAGACGCTGCCGAACTGAACCAGCTGCGCGAAGACATGCGCCAGCGGGAGGAACAGGTACACCACGTCGCCCGCCCCGGTGTACCGCACCTGCTCGGCGATGGACGCCAGGTGAATCCAGTTGGTATGGGTCAGCAGGCAGCCCTTGGGCGGCCCGGTGGTGCCGGACGTGTAGATGATCAGGCAGGGATGGGCCGGCTCGATCGCCGCCCGGCGCCGGTCCAGCTCCTCGATGCATGAGGCTTGACCGGCGGCGGCACGGCCGCACGCGAGGACATCGTCCACGGTGGACACGCCGGGAACCGGCTCGACCGTCACCGCCGGTACGCCGCCGGTCTTCGCGACCTGTTCGGCGTTCTCGCACACGGCCAGGGTCGCGCCGCTGTCGGAGAGGATCCAGGCACACTCGGGTACCGAGCTGGACGGGTAGACCGGTACCACCATCGCGCCGGCGGCGATCGCGCCCAGCGCCATCCAGGTCCACTCCGGCCGGGTGTCGCACAGGATCGCGACCCGGTCGCCAGGGCCGACGCCGCGCCGGATCAGGCCGAGCGCCGCGGCCCGCACGGTGTCGGCCAGCTCCCGGTAGGACTGGTCGTGCCACGCTCCGGCGCGCCGCCACCGCAGCGCCGCCGCCCCGCCGTCCCGCGCGGCCGCGTCGAACGCCAGGTCGCCGATGGTCCGGGGGGTGATGCGGCCGGCGCTCACGGCGCCACCGCGCGGACCTCGACCGGTACCCCGTTGAGCACGGCGGTACCCGACAGCGGGTCGACGGCCAGTTCGTCGGTGACCCGGTTGACGCTGACCCCGGGATTGCGCCTGGCCACCGAAAGCCGCACGCCCGGCAGGTCGTGACCGAACCCGTGCGGCAGGCTCACCACCCCGGGCGCGATGGCGTCGCTGACCTCCACAATCGCCTCCACCGCGCCGGCCCGCGAGCGGACGTCGGCCCGCCCTCCGTCGACCAGGCCGAGCCGGGCGGCGTCCGACGGGTGTACCAGCAGCGTGCACAGCGACGCGCCCTTCGCCAACGCCGGCACGTTGCCCATCCAGGAGTTGTTGGACCGCAGGTGCCGCCGGCCGATCAGGACCAGCCCCCGCCCCGTTGACGAGCCGGCGGCGGTCAGCCGCCGGACCTCTGCCGCGATCGGCTCGGCGTACAGCTCGATGCGGCCCGACGGGGTGCGCAGGATCTCTGGGATGCGCTCCTCCAGCGGTCCGAGGTCGATCCCGTGCGGGTGCTCGCGCAGCTTGTCCAGCGTCAGCCCGTAAGGTCCCGCGCGCAGCTTGTCGTCGACCAGCTTCTCCGCCTGCGCGCGGCCATCCACAATGGACTGCCAGGATCCCCGGCCGGACAGGATGGCGATCAGCCGCAGCAGGATGTCCGCCTCGTCGAGCGCGCCCGGCGACAGCGGCCGTACCGGCGGCGAGAAGTTCGCCACGTTGCGCACCGAGAAGTGGTAGAAGGACAGGTCGTAGTGAGACTGTTCGGCCGGCGGCGGCGGGGGCAGGATGACGTCCGCGTGCCGGGTCGTCGCGTTCAGGTACGGGTCGACCGAGACCATGAAGTCCAGTGTGGACAGTGCCGCGCCGAGCCGGTCCCCGCCCGGTACCGACAGCGCCGGGTTGCCCGCCACTGTCACCAGCGCCCGGACCTGGCCCTCGCCCGGCGTCTCGATCTCGTCGACCAGGGTCACCGCGGGCAGCTCGCCGAGCACCTCGGGCAGCCCGCGCACCCGGCTGCGCCACCGGCCGGTGGTGAACCCGGGACCGCTGCCCCGTCCCCGGTGCCCGTGCGCGGGCAGCGGGAACATCGCGCCGCCGGGCCGGTCCAGGTTGCCGGTCAGCACGTTGAGCACGTCCACCAGCCAGCTCGTCACGGTACCGGCGGCGACCGTGGTGGTACCGATCCGGCCGTAGACCGCGGCGCGTCGCGCGGCGGCGAGCTCGCGGGCCAGCGTCCGGATCTCGCCCGCGTCGATCCCGCAGCACGGCGCCAGCGCCTCCGGGGTGGCCGGCGCCACCAGTTCCGCCAGCGCGTCGAGCCCATTGAGGTGATCCGCCAGCCGGCCGGGCGAGACCAGCCCTGCGGCGAACAGCTCGTGCACCAGGGCGAGCAGCAGGTAGACGTCGGTACCCGGGCGGATCGAAAGGTGCCGGTCGGCCACCCGCGCCGTCCGGCTGCGCCGCGGATCCACGACCACCAGGTGCCCGCCGCGCTCCCGCAGCGCCCGCAGCCGCCCCGGAAGGTCGGGCGCCGTCCACAGGCTCCCGTTGGAGGAGTACGGATCGGCGCCCAGGACCAGCAGGAAGTCCGTGCGGTCCACGTCCGGTACCGGGATCGCCAGCGGGTGCCCGAACAGGTACCCGCAGGAGACGTGCTTGGGCATCTGGTCCACCGTGGACGCCGTGTAGACGTTGCGCGAGCCGAGCGCCGCGCGCAGCGGGCCGGCGAACAGTCCACCGGCCAGCGTGTGCACGGTGGGGTTGCCGAGGTACATGGCGACGGCATCCCGCCCGTTCCGGTCGATCACCCCGCCCAAACCCGCGGCGACCGTACCGAACGCCTGGTCCCACGTCGCCTGGACGAACCGCCCGTCGCGGCGTACCAGCGGCGCCCGCAGCCGGTCCGGGTCCGCGTCGAGCTGGCCGAGCGCGGCGCCCTTGGGGCAGATGAAGCCATGGCTCAGCACGTCGTCGGCGTCCCCGCGGACGCCGATGATTCGGCCGTCCGACACGGTCAGCGCCAGCCCGCACGTCGCCTCGCACAGCGGGCAGGTGGTGTACTCCGTCCGCACCACCGGCAGTTCGGTCATCACACCCTCCTCCGAGACACGGCCTTCAGGATCCGGCCTAGCGCGCGCCCAGGCCGGCGAGGACAAAGCCGGCGATCTCGTCGGCGAGTCGCCGTGGCGAGGTGCGGCCGTCCGGCCGGTACCACTGCGACAACTGGTTGACGATGCCGAACACCATGAGGGTCACCGTCTCCGCCGACGCCGAGTCGGCAAAAACACCCTCACGCTGGCCCTGCGCGACCAGCCCCCGGACACCCTCGTGGTACACCCGACGCTGGGCGCGCAGCGCGGCCATCGGCTCGCCGGCGAGCTTGTGTGCCTCGCGGGCGAACACCGCGGCGGACTGGATACGCGCCGCCGTGCTCACCACCAGGTCCACGATGATGGCGTGCAGCGTGTCCGGTGCCGCCAGTTCCAGCGCGCGGATCCGGTCCAGCCCGGCCAGCTGCTCGGTGATCAGCTCGTGGTAGATCTCGTAGAGCAGGTCGTCCTTCGAGCGGAAGTAGTGGTACATCGCGCCCTTGGTGACCCGGGCGGCGTCCACCACCTCCTGCACCGAGGTACCGTCGAATCCCTTGCGGGAGAACAGCTCCACGGCCGCGTCGATGATCCGGCGCTGGACCGGGGACGCCGGCGCGGCCGCCGCCCCGACCGTTGCATCCACCGCGGCGTCGGCCGGGCTCACCGCCACTTGGCCAGCTCCTGGCGCGCGATGGACCGCCGGTGCACCTCGTCCGGGCCGTCCGCGATCTGCAGGGTCCTGGCGTGCGTGTACAGGTAGGCCAGGGGAGTGTCCTGGCTGACGCCGGCCGCGCCGTACACCTGGATGGCCCGGTCGATGACCCAGCGCGCCGCCTCCGGCGCGACCACCTTGATGGCCGCGATCTCCATGGCCGCGCCCTTGTTGCCGACCGTGTCCATCAGCCAGGCCGCCTTGAGCACCAGCAGGCGGGCCTGCTCGATGCGCAGCCGCGCCTCGGCGATCCAGTCGCGCACCACGCCCTGGTCGGCGATCGGCGAGCCGAACGCCTGCCGTCCCAGCGCACGCCGGCACATCAGCTCCAGCGCCCGCTCGGCCATGCCGATCATCCGCATGCAGTGGTGGATGCGGCCCGGCCCGAGCCGCGCCTGCGCCAGCGCGAAGCCGGCGTGCTCCTCGCCCAGCAGGTTGGCCGCCGGTACCCGGACCCGGTCGAACACGACCTCGGCGTGCCCGCCGTGCGGCCCGTCGGAGTACCCGAACACCGTCGTCGGCCGGACCACGGTCAGCCCCGGCGAGTCCATCGGTACCAGCACCATGCTATGCCGCTGGTGCCGCGCGCCGTCCGGGTCACTGACGCCCATCACGATGGACAGCTTGCAGCGCGGGCTCATCGCACCCGAGGACCACCACTTGCGCCCGGTGATCACCAGCTCGTCGCCGTCCCGCTCGATGCGGGTTGCCACGTTGTTCGCGTCCGAGCTGGCCACCTCGGGCTCGGTCATCGAGAAACAGGACCGGATCTGCCCGTCCAGCAAGGGCTTGAGCCAGGTCTCGCGCTGCTGTTCGGTGCCGAACATAGCCAGCAGCTCCATGTTGCCGGTGTCCGGCGCGGCGCAGTTCATCGCCTCTGGGGCCAGACTGGGGCTGCGACCGGACAGCTCAGCGATGGGCGCGTAGTCCAGATTGGACAGTCCGGCGCCGTACGGGGAGTGCGGCAGGAACAGGTTCCACAGCCCGCGCTCACGGGCCTGCTTCTTCAGGTCCTCCATGACCGGCGGTGCGGTCCACTCGTCGGGCCGCGCCGCGACCTGCTCGGCGAAGGTCGCCTCGGCCGGGTACACGCACTCGGCGAGGAAGTCACCGGCGGCGCGCCGCAGCTCACGTGCCCGCTCGCTGAACTGGAAATCCATGGCTCCCCCACTCAGGTCCTACCCGGCCTCGTTCTTACGCAGCGCCTCGTCCGCCTGCTCGACCAGGACCGGTACCGCCGGCCCGAACGTCTCGAAGCCCTCGCCCACGGTCTTGCCCCGCAGGTACCGGGCGTGGATGCCCTCGCTGATGACAGCGAGCTTGAAGAACCCGAAGGCGACGTACCAGTCGAGCCGGTCCAGCGGGATGCCGCTGCCCTCGGCGTAGCGGCGTGCCAACTGCTCCCCGGTCGGGTACCCCGCCGGGACCGACGGGATCAGCCGCAGCGAGCTTGAGTCGGTGTAGACGACCAGGAGCCCGACGTCGGCGAGCGGGTCGCCGATAGTGGCCATCTCCCAGTCCATCACCGCCCGGATGCCGCCCAGCTCGGCGTCGAACATCACGTTGTCCAGCCGGTAGTCCCCGTGCACGATCCCGGCCCGGGGCGCGCCCGCCCCGGACGCGCCGGCCCCCGGCGAATCGGGCAGGCCGTCGCGCAGCCGCCGGGTGACCGACTCCAGCAGCGGCAGCTCCCGGGTCTTCGACGCCTCCCACTGCTGGTGCCAGCGGCGCACCTGCCGCTGGAGGTACCCGTCGGGCCGCCCGAAGTCACCGAGCCCGATACCCGCCCAGTCCACCGCGTGCAGCCGCAGCAGGGTGTCGACCAGCTCGGTACCGCACCGGGCCGCCGCGTGCGCGTCCACAGTGGACAGCGCCTCGCCGCGCAGCACAGTGCCGTCGACGTACTCCATGACGTAGAACGGGGCGCCGATGACGTCCTCGTCGGTACACAGCGCGAGGGGCTTCGCTACCGGGAAGCCGATCGTGGACAGGGCGGCGGTCACCCGGTACTCCCGGGACATGTCGTGCGCGGACGGCAGGACAAGTCCCAGCGGCGGGCGGCGTACCACGACCGAGCCGGTCTCGCCGCGCACGAGGTAGGTCAGGTTGGACCGGCCGCCGCTGATCACCTCGGCGGACAACTCGCCGGTCAGCCGGCCCTCCGCGGCCTCGACGAGCAACCAGCCCGCCCGCACGAGGTCCAGCCCTGGTACCTGCGATCCGCCCACGCACCCTCCATACCGACCGGTCGGTATGGGCGAGGTTACCGGCGGGTACCCGACCGGTCAACGGGTCACGGCCGCCGACCGGGCGGGACCGCGAGACGGGAGTCGGCCGGCGCGGGTGAACCTCAGCGCCGGTGGACGGTTGACAGGTCGATCGAGCCGCCGTCGCCCATCACCGGCTCCCCGGCGATGCGGCTCGTGACGATCATCGCGTAGTGCACGATGCCGACCGTGGCGCCCGCCAGGCCGGTACCCACCGCCAGGTCGTAGCTGCCCGCGTCCACCAGTTGCCGCCACTGGTCCGGCGGCGAGGCCGACACGGTCGCGGCGATCCCCCAGGCGGCCAGCCTGCGCCGCACCGCCTGCGCCGCGGCCATCACGTCCGGTTCGTTCGTCGCGCGCACGATCAGCGGCGGCGGGCCCGACGAGCCGTTTGGTACCGCGACCGCCGCCGGTACCGTCGCCGCCGACCTCACCGCCTCGATGAGCCTCTGGTCGCCCCGGCGGCCCGGCGCTACCGCCACCGTGATCGGCGGCCCGGTCGGTCCGTCGACCTTCCGCGCCCCGTCGGGCAGCGTGACGTCCACGGCTGGTGAGACGACGTCCAGCCGGCCGGCGGCCAGGTCGCCGCGCAGACTCTCCGCGTCGCCGTAGAAGCGCCAGTCCACCATGGACGGTCCGGAGCCGTTGCGCCGTACGAGGGTCAGCGACCGGCCCGGGGCGAACAAGGCGATCCGGTACGGGCCGGCATCGGGTACCACGACGGTACCGGCCCGCCCCGCCAGCGCCTTCGGTAGGTCGGCGTCCGGACGCGACAGTGCGATCCGTACCGTTCGAGGGTCCACTGTGGACACCGTGTCCACTGAGGCCAGGGCGGCGCGGATCCCCGGGGAACCGGAGTCGTGGCTGTGCGTCAGCGCCAAGGTCACCTGGTCCGCCGAGACCGGCACTCCCGCGCGCAGCCGCAGCGTGTACCCGGAGTCCTCCGGCGTCACCGTGCCCAGCGAGGCGACCGTCGGGTACACCGTGCCGACGAGGACGGCGGCCACCACCGGGTCGTCGGTCGCGGTCGGGTCGGTCGTCAACGGCGTGGCCAGCGCGCCGAACGCGACCGCCCGCGACGGTCCCCGGTGCCAGCCCAGCGCGACCGCGCCAGCGAGCGCCAGCCCGGCCGCGACAACCACCGCGCCGCCGGCAACCGCGATCCGCTTCACCGTCCCGCGCGTCCCGCGCCCAGCCGTCTGGCGCCCAACCCTCCCGCGCCTCACCGTGTGCCTCCCTCCCGGGCAGACTCCACCGCTCGTCAGTCACTCTACGAGCCGGTTAGCGGCTATAGCCCTGCTACGAGCGAATTACCCGGAACCGGACGAGGCGGACTGGATTGGCAGATCATGCACGGCCGCCCGCGATCCAGAGGTTGCCGTCGATGCGCCCGAGGTCTAGACCGGAGACCGGCCCCGCTCACGTCACCCAGGAGGTGCACGAATGCGAAACGCCCGCTGGTACCTGTCCGCCCTGCTCGCCGCCGGCCTGGTCCTGGCCGGAACCGGGCAGGCGGCCGCGGCCACCGCCGCGACGGCGGCAGCCGACCAAGCGTCGGCCGGCCGCCCCGTCCTGCGCGGCATCGACCTCGACAAGGTCACCGTGCTGGACCTGCAGCGCGACATGAACTCGCACCGGCTCAGCTCGGCCGCGCTGACCGCCTTCTACCTCGACCGCATCCGCGCCCTGAACCCGGCGCTGCACGCGGTCATCGAGACCAACCCGGCCGCGCTGCGCGACGCGATCGCCTCCGACGTCCACCGCCTGACCCGTGGACCGCGCGGGCCGCTGGAGGGCATTCCGGTACTGCTCAAGGACAACGTCGATACCGCCGACCGGGAGCACACCACGGCCGGCTCGTTCGCCCTGCTCGGCGCGAAGCCGGCCAGGGACGCCTTCCTCGTCCAGCGGCTGCGCGCCGCCGGCGCGGTCATCCTGGGCAAGGCCAACCTGTCCGAGTGGGCGAACTTCCGGTCGCTGACGTCGTCCAGCGGCTGGAGCGGCCGGGGCGGCCAGACCAACAACCCCTACGTTCTCGATCGCAACCCGTGCGGGTCCAGCAGCGGGTCGGCCGTCTCGGCCGCCGCCGACCTGGCCACCGTCACGATCGGTACCGAGACGGACGGCTCCATCGTCTGCCCCTCGGGCGCCAACAACGACGTCGGCATCAAGCCCACCCTCGGCCTGGTCAGTCGCGCCGGCGTGGTGCCCATCTCCGCGCAGCAGGACACCGCCGGCCCGATCACCCGCAACTTGACCGATGCGGCCGCTGTGCTCAGCGTGATCCAGGGAGTCGACCCGCGCGACCCGGCGACTGCGGCGGCCGGACCCTTCGTCCACCGCGAATACCTCTCGTCGTTGCGAAAGGATGCCCTGCGCGGCAAGCGGATCGGCGTGTGGCGCGGCGGCGGCGACAACCCCGACGCGGACGTCGTGCTCGCCTCGACGATCGCCACGCTCAAGACGCTCGGCGCGACGGTCGTGGACAACGTCGACCTGCCCGGTATCGACGACGCGTTCAACAACGAGTTCCCGGCCCTGCTGCTGGAGTTCAAGCACGACATCAACGCGTACCTGGCCGGTACCCCGGGTAGCCACCCGGCCGACCTGGCCGGGCTTATCGCGTTCAACAAGGCGCACGCCGACGTCGAGATGCCGTTCTTCCAGCAGGAGATCTTCGAGCTGGCCCAGGCGACCAGCGGCGACGAGTCCGACCCGACGTACCGGCAGCAGCGGGCGACCGCGACCGGGGCGGCCCGCAACGCCATCGACTCGGCCGTCGCGGCCAACCGCCTGGACGCGATCCTGGCGCCCACCAACGGGCCGGCCTGGGTCACCAACCTGCAGACCGGTGACGACTTCACCAACTTCACCAGCGCGTCCGGTCCGGCGGCCATCGCCGGGTACCCGGACCTGACCGTGCCGGCCGGCTACGACTCGCACAACGTCCTGCCGATCGGTATGTCCCTGTTCGGCGGCCGGTTCAGCGAGCCGACGCTGATCGGCCTCGGGTACGCCCTGGAGCAGGCCACCCAGGCCCGCCGGGCGCCGACCTTCCTGCCCACGCTCGGCTCCTGAGCTCACGGGTACCGGCGCCCGGGCCGGGCGCGGCGGCTGCCCGCCGCGCCCGGTCCGGCCGGCCCGTACCCTCACAGGTACCGGCGCTGGGACCGCTTCTGTCGCTCGTACTCCCCGCGGGCCGCCCGGGTACCGTCCACTTCGGACACCTCGGCGACCGGGACATCCCACCAGGCGCCCGAGTCGGGCGCCGGTACCGTCGGGTCGGTCTCCACCTGTACCAGCGTGGTACGCGACGAGGCGACCGCCTTGCGTAGGGCCGCTCGGAACTCCTCGACCCCGGTGGCCCGCAGCACGTCCGCGCCCAGGCTCGCCGCGTTGGCCGCCAGGTCCACCGGCAGCAGGTCGCCGTCGAGTCGCCCGGTGACCGGGTCCCGGTACCGGTATGCCGTGCCGAACCGCTCCGATCCCAGGGACTGCGACAGCGCGCCGATCGAGGCGAAACCGTGGTTCTGTACCAGCACCACGACCAGCTTGACGCCCTCCTGGACGGCGGTCACCAACTCCTGCGCCATCATCAGGTAGGAGCCGTCGCCGACCATCGCGAACACCTCGCGGTCGGGCGCGGCCAGCTTCACCCCGAGCGCCCCGGCGATCTCGTACCCCATGCACGAGTACCCGTACTCGACGTGGTACCCCTTCGGGTCCCTGGTGCGCCACAGCTTGTGCAGGTCGCCGGGCATGCTGCCGGCCGCGCACACCACGACGTCCCGCGGCCCGGAGACCTCGTTGACCACGCCCACGATCTCCGACTGGGCGGGCAGCGGGGCGTTGCCCAGCGCGTACGCGCGGGAGACCGTCGCGTCCCAGTCGGCCGCGAGCCGGCTGGCGTTGTCCACATGGGACTGATCGGCCGACCAGCCGGACAACGCCGTACCCAGCGCGGCGAGCCCGGACCGGGCATCGGCGACCAGGGGCAGCCCGGCCTGCTTGTGGGCGTCGGCACCGGCCACGTTGAGGTTGACGAACCGCACGTCCGGATCGGCGAAGGCGCTGCGGGAGGCGGTGGTGAAGTCGCTCCAGCGGGTACCCACGCCGAGCACCACGTCGGCCTCGCGCGCCAGCGCGTTGGCGGCCGCCGTACCGGTGGCTCCGATCGCGCCGACCGACCGCGGGTGGTCGAACGGCAGCGAGCCCTTGCCGGCCTGGGTCTCGGCCACCGGTACCCCAGTCCCCTCGGCGAACGCTCGCAGGGCCGCCGTGGCGCCCGAGTAGATGACCCCGCCGCCGGCCACCAGCAGCGGCCGCCGGGAGCCCCGCAGCAGGCCGGCCGCCCGCTCGACAAGCTCCGGCTCCGGTACCGGCCGGGCGATGCGCCAGACGCGGGGCGCCACGAACTCCGTTGGCCAGTCGAACGCCTCGACCTGGACGTCGTGCGGCAGGGCCAGGGTCACCGCGCCGGTCTCCGCCGGGTCGGTGAGTACCCGCACGGCCGCCAGCGCCGCCGGGATCAGCTGTTCCGGCCGGTTGATCCGGTCCCAGTACCGGGAGACCGGTCGCAGGCAGTCGTTGACCGACACGTCGAAGCTGCGCGGATCCTCCAGTTCCTGGAGCACGGGATTGGCGGCCCGGCCGGCGAACACGTCGCCGGGCAGCAGCAGCACCGGGATCCGGTTGATGGTGGCCAGCGCCGCACCGGTGACCAGGTTGGTCGCGCCCGGTCCGACGGAGGTGGTGCAGGCGAACGTGGACAGCCGGTCGCGCATCCGGGCATACCCGACCGCCGTGTGCACCATCGCCTGCTCGTTGCGCGCCTGGTGGTACCGCAGGTCGTCGCCGGCCTCCAGCAGCGCCTGGCCGATCCCGGCCACGTTGCCGTGCCCGAAGATGCCCAGGCAGCCGGCGAACAGCCGCTGCCGCTGCCCGTCCCGCTCGGTGAACTGGTTGGTCAGGAAGCGAACCAGCGCCTGGGCGACCGTCAACCGGACCGTCATGTTGCCACCGTCCGTTCGCTCCGCGGGGCGGTGTTCGCGCCGCCGCGCCCCTTTCCGCCCATCCCGAACGGCAGCCGCGGGTCGACCGCCTGCCCGGCCCAGCTCTCCCGGACCCAGGCGTGCGCGGGGTCGTCGCGGAAGCGCCACTCCCGCACGGCGCTGGGGCCGGCCATCACGTTCAGGTAGTACAGGTCGTAGCCCGGCGCGGCCATCGACGGCCCGTGGTACCCGTGCGGTACCAGCACCACGTCCCCGCCCCGCACCTCGGCCAGCACGTCCACCGGTCTGTCCACAGTGGATGAGTACACCCGCTGGTAGCCGAACGCGGCCGGCCCGCCGGACAGCTCGAAGTAGTAGATCTCCTCCAGCCGCCGCTCGTCCGCGCGCTCCTCGTCGTGCTTGTGCGGCGGGTAGGACGACCAGTTGCCCGCCGGGGTCAGTACCTCGACCGCGATCAGCCGGTCGGCCTCGAACGCCTCCGGAGCGCAGAAGTTGTGCACCTGCCGGCTGGCGGCACCCGCCCCGCGCAGCTCCACCGGTACCCCCGACACCGGCCCGTACCGCGGCGGCAGCACACCCCGCGCCCGGGCCGACGGCAGCGCGAACCGGCCGCCGCCCGCGCTGCTGACGGTCACCGCGCAACCCGGTGGCGCGTAGGCGAAGTCGCTCGGCCCCTCGAACACTCCTGAGCGGCCGGTCAGCGGAAACAACGAGCCCTCGCAGGCGACCGCGCAGCCGCCCGACAGCGGCAGCACGAGCACCTCGTCCGCGCCGGTGTCGACGGTGTGCGACCCGCCCGGCGGCAGCTCCAGGATCCGCAGCCCGCTGTACCCCCAGCCGGCCGACTCCGGCGTGACCACCAACCGGTACCGGCCGTCCGCCGTCGCGCCTTCCCGGAGATGCAAGCTCATGACCATGTCCCTACAGCAGCCCGACCGCGATGTCCACGGCGGCGGCCACGTCGTCGTCCGGCGGGTACAGCAGGTTGCGCCCGACCACCAGGCCGCACACGGTCGGCAGGCGCAGGGCCTTGTGCCACGCGGCGAACGTCGCGTCCCGGTCGGCGCTCACCTCCCCGCCGAGGATGAGCGCGGGCAGCGTGGTCGCCGCGGTGACCCGCTCCAGCTCCGGTACCACCGGAATCTTCAGCCAGGTGTACGCCGACGTGTTGCCGAGCCCGGCCGCCACGCTGACCGCCTGTACCATCGCCTCGGCGCCCAGGTCGTTTGATACCCGGCCGCCGACCCGGTGCGAGATGAACGGCTCGATCAGCGCCATCAGCCGGTGGCCGGCCAGCTCGCTGACCGCGTGCGCGCAGGACTCCACAGTGGACACCGTCGCCGGGTCGTCGGGGTCGATGCGCATCAGCATCTTCCCGCCCTGGTACCCCATGCCGGCGATCGCCTCCGCGTCGTACCCGGTGAACCGATCGTCCAGCTCGAACACCGTGCCCGCCAGGCCGCCCCGGTTCATCGAGCCGATCACCACCTTGCCGTCCAAGGCGCCGAGCAGCAGCAGGTCCTCCACGATGTCCGCGGTTCCCAGCAGCCCACCCACACCGGGCCGGGACAGCGCGACAGTGATGCGGTCCAGCAGGTCGATCCGGTCCCCCATGGCCAGCGCCCGGTCGCCGGCCCGCAGCGCCGCCCGCGCCGCGTGGTCGGCCGCGATGACCAGCAGCCGGCCCCGCCCGTCGGTCAGCCCGGTCGGCGGCACCCGGTGCGCGGCCGCCTCGCCGATGGCCTCCGCGCAGGTCGTCCGGGCGCGCAGGATCTCACCGAACTGTTCGCTACGCATGGGCCATGCCGGCCAGGAGAGCGGAGACCTCCCCGGCGTAGGGCATCGCGTCGGCGCACGCCAGCCGGGACGCCACGATCGCGCCGGCCGCGTTCGCGAACCGGACCGTGCGCTCCAGCGGCCACCCGGACAGCAGGCCGTGGCACAGGGCGCCGCCGAAGGCGTCACCCGCGCCCAGTCCGTTCACCACGTCGACCGGTACCGGCGGCTCCGCCACCTCGGTACGCCCGTCCGTCGCGAGTACCCCCGCCGGACCCTGCTTCACCACGGCCAGGTCGACGCCGGCGGCGCGCAGTGCGGCGGCGGCCGCGCCCGGCTCCGACTCGCCGACGGCGGTGAGGCACTCGTCGAGGTTGCCCACCGCGACGGTCGCGTGCGGCAGGGCCGCGCGCATCCACCGCCCCGCCTCCTCCCGTGACGGCCAGAACATCGGCCGGTAGTCCAGGTCCAGCACGGTCAGCGCGTCCCGGCCGGCGTGCCGCGCGCGATGCCGCAGGGCGGTCAGCGTGGCCGTACGGCTGGGCTCCTGGCACAGGCCGGTACCGGTGACCCAGAACAGCCGGGCGCCCGCGACCGCGTCGAGGTCCAATTCGTCGGCGGCAATCTGGAGGTCCGGCGCGGTCGGGTACCGGTAGAAGTACAGCGGGAAGTCGTCGGGCGGAAACAGTTCGCAGAAGGTGACCGGGGTCGGGATGCCGGGCACGGCGGTCACGTACCGGTCGTCCACGCCGAAGCCGCGCAGCGCGTCGTGCAGGTAGGCGCCGAACGGGTCGGCGCCGGTGCGGGTGATGACGGCGGCGCGCCGGCCGTAGCGGGCCGCGGCCACGGCGACGTTGGTGGGGCTGCCGCCCAGGTACTTGCCGAAGGTACGCACCTCGCGCAGGGACACGCCGGCCTCGTGCGGATAGATGTCGACCCCGATGCGCCCCATCGTCAGCACGTCGAAGGCCGCAACGTCTGGCGCGCTCGGCGGGGCGCTTCGAGGTGCCGCCTTCCCTCCTCTCGCTCGCTGCGCTCGCATTCGCTCGTCAGTCCAGGCGCCACCGCGCCCCGCTGCGCTCACCGCAACGCATCCAGGAACGCGAGGCTGGCCCGGACGTCCGCGACCGGCCCGCCGCCCGGCTCCGGCTCCGCGGCCAGCACCGCGTCCTGCTCCATCACGTACCAGCCGCCGTAGCCGTGGCTCTCCAATGTGGACACGATACGGGCGAGGTCCACGTCGCCCTGGCCGAGCGGGCGGTACATGCCCTCGGCCACCGCCTCGCTGTACCCGCGCTCCCCCGCCCGGACGGCGGCGGCCAGCCAGGCATCGACGTCCTTGAGGTGGGCGTGTGCGACCCGGTCCGGTACCTGGGCGACCAGCTCGGCCGGGTCGGTGCCGCCGATGAGCAGGTGGCCGGTGTCCAGGCACAGCGGCATCGCGCTGCCGTGCAGCACCCGCCACACCTCCGGCCCGCGCTCCACGACGGTGCCGACGTGCGGGTGCAGCGCCGCGGTGACGCCGCACTCGCCGGCCGCGTCCCGGATCCGGTCGAGGTTGTCCAGCAACTTGCGCCAGGACCCGTCGGAAAGCTCCACCCGCTCGTCGTACCCGCGCCGCCCGGTGTCGGCGGCCAGCACGAGGGTACCGGCGCCGGCCGCGACGAACTCGTCCAGCTTCGCGCCGACCGTGGCCATCACGTCCACTGTGGAATCGTGGAGCACGACCGGTACGAACCCGCCGACCGGCTTCAGCCCGAACCGATCGAGGATCGCGACCCCGGGCAGGAAGCCGTCCGGCCCGAACTCGGTCGCCACCAGCCCCACGTCGCGCATCTCCGCCAATACCCGCTCGGCCGCCAACTGGTGACCCCAGCCCGGTACCTCGCAGACCCCCCACGAGATCGGCGCTCCCGCCACGCGGTCCCGGATCCTGGTGTCCGTCACAGGCGAACCTCGTCGACCCGTACCGGACGGTGCAGGTGCCGGGACAGCTCGCCGGCCTCGGCGATGTAGCTCGCCTCGAGGGCATCCTGCACCGAGCAGGCGACCTCGCCTCGCCCGGCGACCACCTCCACGAACGCGGCCAGTTCCCGGAGGTAGGCGTCCCGGAACCGGTCCATGAACCCGGGCCAGGGCGCGCCGGCCGGAGCGGTGGCGCCCGGCTCGGCCGAGCCCAGCGGTAGCCGATCGTCCAGCCCCACGCACAGGCTGCCCCGGGAGCCGAGCAGTTCCAGCCGTACGTCGTAGCCGGCGCCGTTGTACCGCGACGCGCTCACCTCGGCGAGCGTGCCGTCGGCGAGGGTCAGCAGCACGGCGGCGGTGTCCACGTCGCCCGCTTCCCGGAAGAAGTCGTCGCCGCGGTTGCCGCCGGCCGTGAACACCTCGACCACCTCGACCCCGGTGACCCAGCGGATCGCGTCGAAGTCGTGCACGCTGCAGTCGCGCAGCAGGCCACCGGAGGTCGCGACGTAGGCCGCGGGCGGCGGCGCGGGGTCGAGCGTGCCGGCGCGGATGGTGTGCAGCCACCCCAGCCGGCCGGCGGCCACCGCCTCCCGCGCGGCGGCGTACCCCGCGTCGAACCGGCGCTGGAAGCCGATCTGCACCGGTACGTCGGCGCCCTGCACCCGCTTGAGCACCTCGACCGTGCCGGCCAGGTCGACGGCGACCGGCTTCTCGCAGAACACCGGCAGGCCGTGGTCCACGGCGCGGACGACGAGGTCCGCGTGCGCGTCCGTGGCCGCCGCCACGACCAGCGCGTCGAGGCCCGCGATGAACAGCGCGTCGACGGGCTCGGCCAGGTGGACGTCCAGCCGGTCGGCGACCTCGCGGGCGCGGCCGGGCACCGGATCGGCGACGACCAGGGAGTCGACATCGGGCAGGTCGCGCAGCGTCGCGGCATGCAGGGCGCCGATGCGCCCGACGCCAGCGAGGCCGATTCGCATGACTCAGTGTTGCCGGCCGGCGACGCGGGCGTCAATAGTTTGTACTGACATACTTACAACAGTGTTATAGCACAAACGCGGCCAGGAAGGCGCTACCATCGCCGGAAGCATGGTGATCGGCGGAGGTGCGCATGGGGTACTCGCTGGCCTCCGCGACGGTCGACCGGACCAGCCCGGTGCCGCTGTACTACCAGCTCGCCCAGCAGCTGGAGCGGGCCATCGAGTCCGGCGAGCTGCCCCGCGGTACCCAGCTCGGCAACGAGATCCTGCTCGCCGACCAGCTCGGGCTGTCCCGACCCACGGTACGGCGCGCCATCGGGTACCTGGTCGACCGGGGACTGCTGGTGCGCAAGCGGGGCGTGGGTACCCAGGTCGTGCAGCCACGGGTACGCCGCCCGATGGAGCTGACCAGCCTCTACGACGACCTGGCCGGCGGCGGGCAGGAGCCGACCACGCGGGTACTGTCCCTCGACAAGGTACCCGCACCCGACGTGGTGGCCCGCGCGCTCGGGCTGTCCGACGGCGACCCGGTCCTGGCGGTCGAGCGGCTGCGCCTGGCGCACGGCGAACCGCTCGCGGTGCTGCGCAACTACCTGCCGGCCGACCTCGTCCCGCTGGACTCGGAGGCGCTGGAGCGCACCGGCCTGTACCAGTTGATGCGCGCCGGCGGGGTGCGGCTGCACCTGGCCACCCAGACGGTCGGCGCCCGGGCGGCGAGCGCCGCCGAGGCCCGGCTGCTGGGCGAGCGCCGCAGCGCACCGCTGCTCACCATGCAGCGGATCGCCTACGACGACAGCGGGCGGGCGGTCGAGTTCGGCAGCCACTACTACCGCGCCTCGATCTACTCCTTCGAGTTCGTGCTGTCCAGCCACCGCTGACCCGGCCGCGGCGGCTCAGGTGCGGATGGACCAGGCGCGCACTCCGCCGACGATGCCCGCGGAGTTGGGCACCACCACCACGTCGTCGCCCATCCGTGCCAGCTGCTCGGCGCGGATGAGCCGGGAGTTCCCGCCGCCCAGGTACAGGCGGTCCCACAGGAAGACCGGCCGCAGCCCGTCGACGACCGCGCGGACCCGGCGCGACCACAGGGCGTCGCCCAGCCGGCGGCGCTCCGGCTCCCCGATATAGGTGTCGTAGCTCAGCCCCCACTTCGCGGGCGCCTGGGAGAACTCCAGGTGCGGCGCGAGCCGGCCGCCGTCGAACATCGCGCAGCCCAGGCCGGTACCCAGGGTCAGTACCAGCTCCAGCCCGGCGCCGGCGACCACCCCGGCGCCGTGCACCTCGGCGTCGTTGAGCACCAGGACCGGTACCCCGAACGCCTCGCGCAGCACCGTCCGCGCGTCGAAGCCGGTCCACGCCTCGACCAGCTCGGGGTCCACCTTGGACCGCGGT
Source organism: uncultured Micromonosporaceae bacterium (assembly GCA_964645345.1). GTDB lineage: Bacteria > Actinomycetota > Actinomycetes > Mycobacteriales > Micromonosporaceae > Rugosimonospora. The sequence goes on along the minus strand of CAZYCD010000017.1, from coordinate 2,132 downwards.
CCGGCCCGGGTCACGTAGTGCGGGGTGGTCACGACGACGCCGTGCCGGATCATCCCGGGCATGCCGACGGTCACCCGGTCCGCCGCCGGAAACTCCCCAGCCAGGCCGAGCAGGGTCGCCACAAACCGGGTCGGGGACAGCGGGTACGGCGTCGGCACCCGGCGGGGCTGGCTGCGCATCGTGCCCGACTCGTCCAGCACGCAGCCCTTGATACCGCCCCCACCGCAGTCGAGGGCCAGCGTGGTACCGGCCGGCAGCGTGATGCTCACCGGCCCAGTGTGCCGGACATGATCCGCAGCTGTATCCCGGCTGGCCCCGCCGTACAGTCCACCGGGTGACGGGCGTCAGCCGCCCGGACCGCCGCCACCGCCTCGGCCACCACCACGGCCGCCGCCGTTACCCGGTCCGCCGCCGGCCGGACCGCCACCGCCCTTGCTCAGGATCAGCGTGACTGTCCCGCCGTTCACGGAGTTGCCGGCGGGGTTGGTCTTCGCCACCGTCCCAGGTGGACAGTTCGAGGCGACCGGGGTCGGGTCGACGGCCACCTGGAACCCGGCCATCTGCAAGATCTTCGTCGCGTTGGCCACGGACTGGCAGGTCACGCCCGGGATCCCGGACTGCTTGCCGAACGCGATGTCCCGGGTCGGCGCCGTGAAGTTGACGGCCGGCTTGCCCACCATCGCGTCGCGCAGCGTCCTGGCCACCGCCGGGTTCACCACACCGGCGTGGATGTCCCGGCCCCCGACGTCCCGTACGAGCTGAGAAGTCTGCGCCCAGTCCGGGTCGGCCAGCACGCCGCCGACCGCGAGCTGCTTGGTCATCGCGATCAGCGCGGCGGTCTGGTTGCTGTCGGTGGTACCGGTCTTGCCCGCCACCGGCTTGCCGACGGTGTCGCGCACGTCTGCGGCGGTCGCGCCGTCGCACTGGCCGAACGCCGACTGGTCGCCCAGCGGGCAGCGCATCGCGTCCACCGCGGCCCGCGCGACGTTCGGGTCAACGGCCTGGTGGCAGCGCGGGTTGGCGGCGTCCAGCTTCGCGCCGTTGTAGTCCCTGATCTCCAGTACCGGCAGCGGCTGGCAGTACAGGCCGTCCGCGCCGAGCGTGGCGTAGGCGTTGGCCATGTCCAGCGGCGTGGCGGCCGAGACGCCGAGGGTGAAGGCGCCCCAGTTGTTGTAGGGGCTGGCGGCGTACTGCGCGTCGGATGTGGCGCGGAACTGGATGCCCAGCCGCTTGGCCACCGCGACCGCGTTCTGCGAGCCGACCGTCTGCTCCAGCGGGACAAAGTAGGTGTTGACCGAGCGGCCGAGCCCGGTCCACATGTTGCGCACCCCGTTCATCCAGCTCGGGTTGGCGTTGACCGGGCAGTAGTGGTCGCCCTGACAGGCCGCCGGGCTGCTCTTGTCGATGATGTAGTTCGACACGAACGGGGACGTGGTGTTGATGGTGTAGTTCAGCGGCAGGCCCTTCTCCAGGGCGGCCACCAACGTGAAGATCTTGAAGGACGAGCCGAACTGGTACCCCGTGATGTCGCCGCCGCCGGCGATCAGCGGGTTGGTGGTGTTCGGGTTGTTGCCCTTGATGCCGAACCGTTGCTTGGCCGGGTCGCTGCTCACCGCGTTGTGCGAGTTGTCGTTGCTGAACACCCGGTTGGCCGCCATGATCTGCACGTGCCCGGTGCCCGGCTCGACGCCGGCCAGCATCAGCGCGCTGGGGTTGCTGCCCGTCCTGTCCAGCGATTCGATGTTCCGCTTCGCCGAGGCCTGCTCGCCGACGTCCAGCGAGGTGACGATCGTGTACCCGCCGTTCTTCAGCCGCGCCTCGCGCTCGTAGCCGTCCGCGCCGAACGCCGGCTGCTGCAGCCACCACCGGTAGAAGAAGTCGCAGAAGAAGCCCCACGAGTTGTCGACGACGGTAGTGCAGCCGTTGGGCGTGGGCTTGCCGGCGAAGTTGAGCGGGGCCTTGATAGCCTCCTGCCGCTGGGCCTCCGTGATGTAGCCCATCTTCACCATGTTGACCAGGACGTAGTCGTCGCGCCGATTCACCGAGTCGACGCGGCCCTGGTCGGTCATCGGGTCGTAGGCGCTGGGCGCCTTGACCAGCCCGGCCAGCAGCGCGGCCTCGGGCAGCGTCAG
>CAZYCD010000016.1:0-47483 GCA_964645345.1 uncultured Micromonosporaceae bacterium | reverse complement strand
CGGTACGGGAGAGGGCGATTACCAGATCAAGCTGCGTAATCTGATCCGCTTCCTCACCGAGGGTGACAAGGCCAAGGTAACCTTGAGGTTCCGCGGCCGCGAGATGGTGCACCAGGATATCGGGCGCAGGCTCTTGGAGCGTGTGTCCGCCGACCTGGGCCCGCATGCCGTGATCGAGCAGAACCCTCTCATGGAGGGCAAGCAGATGGTCATGGTATTTGCACCGAAAAAGAAGTAACAGCTCCAAGTCCTTAAAAAGTCTTGAGTTGTTCGCCCGCAAGCGTGTCCCTACGCCAGAAGGCTTCGGGACATTGTGAGCGGTGGCCATACAAACAGGAGATGTCCATGCCCAAGTTGAAAACCAACCGGGCCGCGGCCAAGCGTTTTCGCAAGACAGCGAAAGGCTTCAAGAGCTACGCGGCCAACCGTCGCCACAACCTCGGACACAAGGATCCGAAGGTGAAACGCCACGCGCGCTCCGGCGGCTCGAGCCTGGTCGACAAGACCGATACCGGCCGGCTCGTCCAGCTGCTTCCGTATCACAAATAACGCGCACTTCGAGGCAAACCCAACATGGCACGAGTCAAACGTGGCGTGACGGCCGGGCGCCGTCACAAGAAAGTTCTTGGCAAGGCGAAGGGCTACTACAACGCCCGGCGCAAGGTCTATCGCGCGGCGAAGCAGGCGGTCATCAAGGCCGGCCAGTACGCTTACCGCGACCGGCGCGCGAAGAAGCGTGAGTTCCGCGCTCTGTGGATCACACGCATCAACGCGGCGGCCCGCATCTACGGTCTGAGCTACAGCCGCATCATCAGCGGCCTGTCGAAGGCCGGAGTCGAGATCGACCGTAAAGTGCTCGCGGATATCGCCGTACACGATACCGAGGCATTCGGCGCGATCGCGCAGCAGGCGAAGACCGCTCTCGGCATCGCCTGATCCGAAGGGGATGGGTCTTGCAGTGGCTCAGCCTTCTCAGGAGGCGTTGGCTTAAGACCCTCATGGGAATTGACGTTCGTGTCTGCGACGGACTTTCGTCCGGCGGGCAGGGCGCTCAAGTTTTCCGGGGCCCGGTCGCGACCAACGGACGCGCATGCAAGACCTGACCTCCCTCATTCAACGAGCTCTCGATGAGGTCGCCGCTTGCGGCGACCTCGCATCGCTCGACGAAGCGCGAGTGCGTTGGCTCGGCAAGAAGGGCGTGCTTACCGAGCAGCTCAAATCGCTGGGCGCGCTCCCGGGCTCCGAGCGTCCTGCCGCGGGCCAACGGATCAACGAGGCCAAGGAGCGGGTAAGTGCCGCCCTGGATGCGCGCCGGGTGGATCTCGAGCGTGCCGAAGTGGAGCGTAAGCTCGCCGCCGGGCGCATCGACGTCACGCTGCCGGGGCGGGGCGAAGAGCGGGGCGGCCTCCATCCGGTGACAAAGGCGCGCCTGCGCATCGAGATGTTGTTCCGCCGCGCCGGCTTCGATGTCGCCTCCGGCCCGGAGATCGAAGACGACTTCCACAACTTCGAAGCCCTGAATATTCCGCCCAACCACCCGGCGCGGGCGATGCACGACACGTTCTATTTTCCGGACGGGCGGCTGCTGCGCACGCATACCTCACCCGTGCAGATTCGCGCACTGCTCGCCCACGGCGCGCCGATCGCGATCATCGCCCCGGGGCGCGTCTATCGTAACGATCACGATATGACCCACTCGCCGATGTTTCATCAGCTCGAGGGGCTCGTGGTCGGTGAAAACATCAGCTTCGCCAACATGAAGGCCACGCTGCACGGCTTCCTGCAGGCCTTCTTCGAGCGCGATCTTGCGATGCGGCTGCGGCCTTCGTACTTTCCCTTCACGGAGCCGTCCGCGGAAGTGGACATGTCCTGCGTGTTCTGCGACGGCAAGGGCTGTCGGACCTGCAAGCAGACCGGCTGGCTCGAGATCTCCGGCTGCGGCATGGTCCATCCCAACGTGTTGAAAGCGAGCGGCATCGATCCGGAGCGCTATACCGGCTATGCGTTCGGCGCCGGTATCGACCGGCTCGCGATGCTCCGTTATGGTGTGAACGACCTGCGGTTGTTCTTCGAGAACGATCTGCGCTTCCTGCGGCAGTTCCGGGCGTTTTGAGCGATGAAGGTTCCTTACTCATGGTTGGCTGAGTGGGTGGAAGTGCCCTGGAATGCGCGCGAGCTGGGCTCGCGTCTCACCATGGCAGGCTTCGAGCTCGATGCGCTCGAGCCGGCCGCTCCCGCGTTCACGCAAGTAGTCGTCGCGGAGATCCTCACGGCCGAGCGGCACCCGCAAGCCGACAAGCTCCAGGTCTGTCGCGTGTCGATAGGCAAGGGCGAACCCTTCCAGATCGTCTGCGGCGCGAGCAACGCCCGGGCGGGACTGAAGAGCGCGCTTGCGATGGTAGGGGCGACCTTGCCCGGCGGGCTGCAGATCGAGGCGGCGAAGCTGCGCGGTGTTGAGTCGGTCGGCATGCTGTGCTCGGCAAAAGAGCTCGGACTGGCCGAAAGCTCGAGCGGGATTCTCGAGCTGCCCGCGGACGCGCCGGTGGGCCGCAATCTGCGGGAGTACCTCGAGCTCGATGACGCCGTTCTCGAGCTCAACATCACGGCCAATCGGGGCGATGCCATGTCGATCATCGGCGTCGCTCGCGAGGTCGCGGCGCTCACCGGGAAGGAATTGACGGAGGCACGCGCGCCGGCATCGATCGAAGCCGGCGCCATCAGCGACCGATTCCCCGTCTACCTCGATGCCCCGGCCGCATGCCCCACATTCGTGGGCTGCGTCATTCGAGGCATCAACAACCGTGCTACGACACCGCTGCGGATCCGCGAACGCCTGCGCCGCGCCGGCGTACGCTCGATAAGCCCCGTCGTCGACGTTACCAACTACGTGATGCTGGAGCTGGGCCAGCCGATGCACGCATACGATCTCGCCAAGCTGCATGGGGAGATTCGGGTCCGCCTTGCGCACCCTGGCGAAAAGATCACTCTGCTCGATGGCAGGACGATCGACGCGTCGCCGGACGTACTCCTGATCACGGACCGTGAGGGACCCGTAGGGCTTGCGGGCATCATGGGCGGCAACCGCACTGCCGTGAGTCCCGAAACCACCGATGTGTTCTTCGAGGTCGCATATTTTCCGCCAGAGGCTATCGCGGGTCGCTCGCGTCGCTGGGGCATGCTGACCGACGCCAGCCAGCGTTACGAACGCGGTGTCGATCCAACACAACAGCGGCGCGCAATCGAGCGCGCCATCGCCTTGCTGACATCGATTACCGGCGGCGCGCCGGGGCCGGTGAGCGTGACGCAGTCGCGGCAGCACCAGCCGAAGCGTGCCCCCGTGCCGCTGCGGCGCTCGCAGCTCGAACGCTTGCTCGGCGTCTCCATCCCCGACGACCGGGTCACTCGTACGCTCGAAGCGTTACAGATGCAGGTCGTCTCGACTTCACAAGGGTGGGAGGCGACTCCCCCGGCTTACCGTTTCGATATCACGATCGAGGCCGATCTCATCGAGGAAGTCGCGCGAATCGTAGGCTTGGATGCGATCCCGGAGCGCGACGCGTTGGTCCCCCAACGGTTCCGTCCGGCGCCTGAAGAGGTTCCTCTGGAGCACACCCTCCTCGAAGCGCTTGCGATGCGCGGCTACGAGGAGGCGATCACGTACGCTTTCGTGGATCCGGCGCTGCAGAGCCGGCTCTTCCCCGAGCGCGAGAGCCTGGCCTTGTCGAATCCAATTGCCAGCGACATGTCGGTCATGCGGGTGTCGCTGTGGCCCGGCCTGTTGCGTGCGGCGCTCGAGAATCAACGGCGCCAGCAGGATCGCATCCGGCTCTTCGAGCACGGCGCAAGGTTCGTCGTTTCCGACGGCACGACGCTCGAAGTCGACACCCTGGCGGGCATCGCCTGCGGACCGAGATTGCCGGAACAGTGGGGCGTACCGCGCGACATCCGCGGCCCGGCCGATTTTTATGATGTGAAGGGCGATCTCGAAGCGCTGTTTGCCGGCACGGGCGCGGCGAAGTCCTTCGCGTTCGAGCCCGTATCCTTGTCTTGCCTGCATCCCGGGCGCGCCGCGCGGGTGCTACGGGACGGACGGCACGTCGGCTTCATCGGCGAGCTGCATCCGTCGCTCGTCAGGGAGCTGGATTTTACATATTCACCGGTCTTGTTCGAGCTCGATCTGGGAGCGACGGTCTCGGCTTCCCCGGGACCCTGGGCGTCCGCGCAACAAAATGGCGCGCAGACTGATATTGCCGGTGTGCTGGCCGTCGAAAAGCCCCAACATGAGGAGATTTCGCGCTTTCCGCAGGTGCGGCGTGACATCGCCGTCGTCGTCGACGAATCCGTGGCTTTAAGTGCCTTGGCTGAGCGTGTAGTCTTCACGGCTTCGCCCCTCCTGCAGAGCCTCCGTGTCTTCGACGTGTACCGAGGAGCGGGTGTAGAATCAGGTAGAAAAAGTATCGCTTTGGGGTTGATTTTTCAGGACATTTCTCGCACTCTTACCGAGGATGACGTGGCGCGCGTGATGGCGGCCATCGTCACGGACCTGCACGAGAGCTTGAACGCAAAAATACGAGAATAACGAGATGGCCCTGACCAAGGCGGAGATGGCGGAAGCGCTGTTCAACCAGCTCGGTCTCAACAAGCGGGAAGCGCGGGAGCTCGTGGATCTGTTCTTCGAGGAAGTTCGCGCGGCGCTTTCGAACGGCGAGCAGGTGAAGCTTTCCGGCTTCGGCAACTTCGATTTGCGCGACAAGAACCAGCGTCCCGGACGCAATCCCAAAACTGGCGAAGAAATTCCCATCAGCGCCCGGCGCGTGGTGACGTTCCGTCCCGGACAGAAACTGAAGGCGCGGGTCGAAGCCTATGTTGGAGCCAAAGAATAACGCCGAGCTGCCGGCCATCCCCGGCAAGCGCTATTTCACCATCGGCGAGGTGAGCGAGCTCTGCGGGGTGAAGCCCCATGTGCTGCGCTATTGGGAGCAGGAATTCCCGCAGCTGAAGCCGGTCAAGCGGCGCGGCAACCGCCGCTATTACCAGCGCCAGGACGTGATCGTCATCCGCCAGATCCGCAGCCTGCTCTACGACCAGGGCTTCACGATCGGCGGCGCGCGCAACAAACTCGGCGGCGAGGAAGCCCGCACGGATACCACGCAAGCTCAGCAGATCGTGCGCCAAGTGCGGGCCGAGCTCGAGGAGCTCATGAAGGTGTTGCGGCGGTAAAGGGGCAGGGGCTGCGGGGGCGCGAGGACTGCGACGGCGACTCAGCCTGCAGCGCAACGTCGCGCCGCAATTGACCGAAAACGCGGTATCATTAGCAGCTCGCGCGGATCCCTCCGCCCGTGCGCACTGTCGATTGGAAGAAGCTCTGTCGGGGCGTGGCGCAGCCTGGTAGCGCACTTGCATGGGGTGCAAGGGGTCCCGAGTTCAAATCTCGGCGCCCCGACCAATTAAATCAGTCGGTTACGACGCAGCTTCTTTCCCTCAACCCCTGCCGGGGTACCGGTGGGGGTACCAGCAGACCCTTCTACGGTGCTTCGGGCTCCGGCGATCCGGAGCGCTGCCGTTGAGCGCCTCGCCAACTTCCGCAGTGTGCGTATCCGACCCGGCCCGCTGCATCATCAGTTGCAATGCCGGCCGCACCTACGTCGCGCCGATGGGCGATCCCGGTCCCCATCAGCGCTGGCTCGCCTTTTCGATCCTCAATCCCGACGGCGAGCTCGTGCACCTGGGCGTATGGCGGCACGAGCGCCTCGCGGTCGATGAGGCTCGCGCGGCGGGTCTGTGGCGGGGATGTCGTGCACCATGAGACGGGGCTTCACTGACCACAACCCGAGTTCCCTTCGTATCAATCATCAACAACAACGGAGAACGTCCAAAGACCCTATGCCGATGCCGCCGACTGGCTGCAGCGAGAGTCCGCCTACTTGCGCAAGGTCGCGCGGTTACTCGACACCGCCGGCGGACGGCTGACGGCTGTTCTTGAACGGTGCCAATCTACGCACACTCCGTAACTACTGTAAGCATGAAGTCCGAATCCGGACGGTCCAGATTCGGACCTATATTCGACAGATCGTTGGAGTTGAGTATCCTCACTACTACGGTGGGGGATTGACCTCCGCAGCATCAACCGTAATAGGCGTCTTTTCAGGCACCTTCTGAATTCCAATGCCCATCACCGTCACGATGGCAGCCGGCGAAACGTCGGCCTCAGTTTGACCCACGTTCGCGGCGCCAAAGCCGAAGTTGACCAGAAGCTGCCAAAGCCCCTTGCGGATACCCTGCTCCTTGATCAGGAGAGCAGTAAGCTCCTTCGCCTTATATACGTACTGGGTCGCCTCAACCACTGTAGTTCCCCGCCGTACGTGCTGGAATTGAAATCATCCCACGACCGACATTCGTGCCCATCAGGTACGTGCCAGGCAGTTGGCCCGCCCCACTGGAGTCCATGTTGCCAATGACGGAACCGCGATCAACGTAGATCGTCGTTGGCGAATAGTTGAATGCCACGGCGGTTACGGAAACACGCTGCAGCATGCGATCGATGGCGGCCCGAATACCATCATAGCTACCGAGATGTTGGGCAATTGCAGCTGTCAGCCACTGATTGAGGCTCACGCCTTCCAAGCTCGCCATTTCTGCCGCTCGCTTATGCAGACCACGCGGAATTCGAAGCGCAATTTTGCCGCTATAGCCGCCGAGCTCGACGGGTTCCGGAATTGGATTGCCCGTTTCGATTGCCCCCTCGATCCATGAGGCAGCAGCTAACTCTAAGTTTTGGAGCGCTTCTTCCGCGGTTTCGCCCTCAGCGACCAAACCAGGGAACTCTTGGATCGTAGCGACATAACCGCCACTCTCGTCAGGCGTCAGGCGTCTGGCGTACGGTCGGGACAAATACGCTTTAGGTTCCATCTGCTCTCCAGTAACGAACGTCTAGGCTTGGAACTGTTCAATCGCCGTCGAACTCGCCAGTGTCGTCGGCTTCGCTTACATCTGATGCTTCGTTGACATCATGAGCACCGCCGACCTGATCGAGATGCTGCCGCCACAGATCGACATCGTTCTGTAAGGTATTTAATATGTTCAATGCGGTGCCTAACTTCAATGACGGGTGATTCGGAATCGATAGCGGCGGCCCGAGGTTCGGCACCGCTGGCGACTCGTAATTCGGCTCTTTGCCACGATTCACCTTCAGCCGTCCAAGCTTTTGCGCCAAACGTATGAATTCGCGGGGCTTTCTTCCGCGCGGCGCGTTCTGCAGCTGACCTAGCTCGAGCTCGATCTTGTCCAGCCGCTTGCGATCCATGCTATCACCGATGATATCAGGGTTATGAGAACCGGATTCAAGTTATGGGTGCCGGCGGCGCTGCGCTGCGGGCCGATTACCATAAGCCACGGATCCCAAGCAGCTTTGAACCCCGTTGGGGGCCTTCGCGGCGGCCGACGCCGCTCGAGGGAGCTTGGCAATATCGCGAGAAAAAGGGAAGGCCGCCCCGCGGGCAGGCGGCCCTATGAAACGACAAGACGGGTACCGAGCCATTACACGGGATCGCTGAAGCCCGGTGGCAGCTTTCGGTTCAAGAGAGCCTCTGCGATGAAGCCGTGCAGGCGAGCGTGATTTAGCTCATTCGTCAACCCGGTCAAGGTACCCGCGAGCTCGTTGAGAACGGTAGCCGTGGGCAAGGGGGCCCAGGTGTTGTCCGAGGTCCGCATTCGTGGCTCGCCCCCTTCTTCGACCGCGACAATATTATGGATGAGGCTATTGCGCTTTTGCGTCGCATCTTGGCACCGCTTAAGAATCGCCTGAAGGCGAAGAAGGGGTGGTCCCTCCCGGAGTCGCATGCGCGCAAGCTTACGGGTCCGATCTCTTAGGATCTGGGAGCTCTCGCGATCAGTGGCATCGAGGCCGTCAGCGATCGAGAGATTCGCGAGCGTCTTCACGCACATTCGCAGAGCGTAGTCGAGATGCGAATGGGCAATGCTCACTCGCGCGACCGCCTGCAGGAACTCCGGATCCTCCGGCATGTGGAACGTCATCGTTCGTGTCGAATTCATAGTTTTCCCTCGGGAAGAGCGCCGACCTGCGCACGGGCGGGGACCAGATGCTCACACAGGCCGGGGCGGTACTCACCGGCGTTGTACTGCGATCTCGGGTCGCCTTGGGAATGGTTTGATCTCGGGCGGTTTCGCGTCATCTTGCACGGCTGCTGTCGGCTGCGAACGTCGCCGCCAATCGCACCGTTTAAAGAGAAAATCGAACGTCCATCGTACTAATCGGCGCCCCAACGACGGCGGAGGCAATTCTGGTGGCTGATCGACGATCCGACTCCTTGGAGCGGGGCCAAAGTCCAGGAAGCGCGCGATCGGAAGCTGCATCCGCAACGCGCTACGAAGCTGACGTGCGATGGCGATGAGAGAATCTCGGGTGTCGGGTAGACCGTCCATCAGGCCTATCACCGTATCATCTGTTTGGAAAACAAGAGGGCCGCCAACTAGCGCCGGTAATTCCTGGATGTGGAATGCGCGCGTGCCTTCCGGGTCGATCTTACTCATGCGTTCCTGCACTTCCGCCTGCAGCTGGCTGTGCCTTTTAACGAGCCCCAACATTGACGTGAAAGCGCGTTCGACCGTAAGCAACCGATTGAGGATGTCCGGATCGTGTGAGTCGGCCAGGAACCCGAGGTCATTCAGCTGAAGCTGTAGAGTCTGCTCGGATAGGCCGATGGCGGCACGAATCTCAAGTGTAAACGGCTGTCGTTTGAGCGCGTTGGCCGCTCGTGTGGCCTCTTGGTCAAGGAAGTGATGACGCAGGTTCTCGATCTGCGAGTACATCTGACTTAGCGTGATTAGTGCCAAGTTCCCCGCGGTCTGCCTTCTCCTCATTTCGGCCCACCACTGACCCATCGCCCCGAGTAGAAAGGCCGCCAGCGCGCCGAACAGGGCTGCCCAAAATTCAGCGTTCTTCAGAAGCTCAGTGATACTCACATTCAATCCCCTCAATGAGAAAATTGCTGAGCAGGCCGCCCCCGCGGGGCGGGCGGCCTCCAAGGCTTGTCGGCGCCCGTCGTCAAAGGTCCGCCGTGCCTGCAGCGCGTTGCAGCGACAGCCGCTCCAGCCCGGTGACAACGGACTGGAGCTGCTCTTCGACCAGCGCCAGCGCGGCGTCGAGATCGGGGAGCTCGCTCGTGTTGCTCCCCACGGCCACCTTTACGCATTGCGCAACGCCCAGGACGTTGAGCAGCTTTTGACGCTGATCCTCGACAGCTGTCGCGAACGCTCCCTGCAACACCGATTTGTCGCTCATGGCTGCGCCTCCGTGGCAGAGGGCCGCGTATTCCACAGGCGCGCAGCTTCCATCACCGCGTCCGCGTGACTGCCTCCGTCCATGTTGTTGCTGTAGCCCATCTCCGCACCGCAGTTATCGCAGTGCGCGTGAGCTGTCCCATAGCCAGAGGAACCCTCGTGGCGGGCGCCGATAACAATGGAGATCTTCGTGCTTGCGTAGAACGGGCACGGCAGCGGGGACCCGGGGCCGGCAATCGGGATGCCGTAGCTGTATTCAGTGAAATACGGCTGGGCGACGGGCGGCGCCTTCGGCCGGCGCGTGACCTTGCGGGCGCTCACGGAAGCACCACCTTTCCATCCAACGCTTCGGTGAGGTCGCGAAGGGGAAAATAGACGTGAGACCGGAGGCTATTGGACACCTCACCGTGAACGCCGCCACCCTCGAGCGCAAGGATTGCGGTGATGAGTGCGGACTGCGCTCGGACCAATCGTCCGTGCAGCTGGTCGCGAGCATCAAAATTAAGCTTCCGCAGTGCGGCAGAAGGCTTGTCCTCGCGGACATGAGTCAATCGGCGTGTAGAATGCTTCTTAGCCATGTTTCATCTCTCCTTATCGATGTGGACGTGGTGAGGCGCCTGCTGCGGGTACCAGCCGCGGTGGGCGCCGATTGGAAAACGAATCTCGTGTCTTACGTCAACGCGGTTTCGCCGGATAGAACCCGTTCCCATCAAGCTCCGCTTCCTCAACCAGAGTCTCCGTTGAAAGCTCCGCAGCTCCGTTCACTCGCTTGATCGCTTCAAGCGTTGCCATGCGGGGAGCCCAAACGTTGTCACCCGTGTCGTGATCCCAAACCTGAAAGCGATAGACCAAAGCCATCTTCTTCCCTCCTGAGCGCAGTAATGGATTGCGACCGGGCTCATCCCCAATGGCCGCGCGCGCAAGGTCGATCCGATCAATCGCGCGATCGCAGTTTTGAAGCGGTGTCACTCCGATCTTCTTTTGAGTGAGTTCTCGGCGATACAGCAACAACTGTTGGCGGGCTTCCTTAAGTGCAGCCCGCAGGCGTACATGAGTTGGGGTCAATACCCCCTTCTGGTGCTTCGAAAGCAGATCGTCAACAGCTTCGCGCAGCAACACCTGCTTGGGCAGTCGAGTCTCGGCGGCTAGCTCATCGAGCAGCTTCGCCTGCTCTGGCTCCAGCAATATGAGCTGCTGGTGCTTTTTGGTAGCTGGGCTCATATACGGATATATATCCTTATACTCCCTCATCGTGTGCGCCATTTGACAGTATCGTCGCAATTTCTCAGCGCGTGCTGGGCGGCTATGCTTGCACTCATGGAGAAGAAACGACCCCGCCCGAAGAGCCACGTGCAGATCTGGGAGGAAGCGGGCAGGCCGAACAATGGCCTGAAGATCATGGCCGACATGGAGCTCTCCGGAGATCTAGCGCGCCTGCTCGGCTTCAGTGACGCAGAGGCGCAGGCTGCTGCCAAACGTCCCCGGGCCGAATATGCTCCACCGGATCATCCTGTGGCGAATACTTCGGCAGCTGACCATGTGGGGGGACAAATTCAAACGCGCGCTGGGCATCCCACGGCCCATAGTCGAATACGTTCTCTTTGCTGTCGCCGCGCCCACTTTCCTGTATTGGGTAATACGCCATCATCTGTCCGTGGACTGGGACGGAGGCGAAGGACTGCTCGCAGCAATTCTCGGTTTTGCTGGGTTTGTCCTATTCGGCTTGCGCAACATGCGTTAGTGATCGTGCCGCTCGAGCGCGATGGCAGGTCCTTCGGCTGCGATGCCATTCCGGTGGGCGTAGCGCCTCCCGATCGAAATCGCTTAAACCGCTGTGCTTTGCGGACTCGTATCTCAACACCGGTTGGGCGGTCATAGCGGTGATCACACCGCGACGTCGTTGGCGACCTTATCCACCCATTCGGGACGTCCTGCCGAATTGGTATCTGCATATCGACCCGCCACTTCGGCAGCGAGCTGCAGCGTCTCGGGCGAAACGTTTGTCAGGGAGCCCCCGCGGATTTCAGCCAGCAGAGCTGCCGCCTGGTTGTCAACTCATCAAGGACCGACAGCGGACTCGCGACTCCGCGGGCGGGAGCCAGAATGAGAGATTGTGATTGCACCGCCACCAGCCGCTGATCATGCCCAACAGCATGCGCGGTGGCTTGGAAACCGGGCGGGCTCGCTAATGACTGCGCCACGGCCGCAGCCTGAACTACTCCGGCCGCCCCCAATGTCATGAGGGGGATGGCAATTTTGGTGAGGAATTTACTAGCACGGTGCACTTGACTCGACATGGGCTTTACGGGCTCTGGGTGGTAGGACAGCCCATTGTCGAGCCACGCTCGAAGGTCGTACTGCTCAAATCCTTTCATCGTGCATTGCTCCAAATCGGCAGTCCAGGTGTTGGTATACTCAAACTGCGAAAACCGGTGAGTAAGCCAAACAGCAGCGAAGAGCGGAGATCGACTCGGACTACCGGGTCCACTGCCAACTTATGCGTTCGTGCCACCACTCCCGCAGCAAACGGGGACATATGGTAGAAGTCGATACACGCCTCATTCCCGACAGCGCGACGAGCCCAAGGTTGGCAACAAGTGAGACTGCCTGATTGGGCTGAGTTGGACGAGCGACAGAACATACGTCGGCAGCGTAGCGGCGATCGGGGACGCGGGCCTTACTCAAGTCCACCCCGAATCCGGTTGCTGGACGACCATCCATCCCCACAATAGACGACACGTCGACGTCAATCGTGACGCCCTCGCCTGGTCGAATCCTCTGGGCCGGTGCCGACCCACAAATTATCTAATACCGCTGACTGGGGCAATAGGCTCAGTTGAGGGCACGCGGATTGTCCGCGGATGGATTCGGGAGATCGGTCTCGATGCAAGCACTCACGGCACGCATACCCTTCGACGGGCCGGTGACAAGCGCGACGAAGGTCCGAACGTGACGAAGGTAAAAGAGGCACTCAGACGAGCCGCGTAATACACCTCAAGACCAACCAACCCGGCAACGGACCGCTTCCTCAACGACTGCTATTCAACCGTAACCAGCTGCGCAACCGAAGGAACGCCAGACTTGTCGAAGGAGAAGAGCATGTAATGTCCTGGCACCAGCGTTACCGGATTGGTGGGCAGCGTCGCTGTGAGGTTCTGACCGATTTGCTTGAAACTCAGGACAATGAAGCGCTGATCGGAATTGTTTGAGTGTGTCGAGGATCCGGTGCGTACGAAAGTCAGGCGACCGATCTGGTCCGTGGACCCCACGGTGATATCCAGTGTCCCGCCCGGATTCAGACTCCTTGGCGACACAGCGGAAATCGTCGGCCGGATCGCAGGACGTCCATCCGAATCGTACAGGTAAGGTGGGTAGTAAATTTCCGCGTTCAGATTGATAACCGGTCCGGGGGCACCCCCACCGCCCGTCAGCACGGTCGCGTCCGGCAACAGCAGCGAGTTCGAATGGTATAGGCGCGGCTTGGCGGCACTGGCGCCTGCGGTCCATAGGCCGGTGCTCGGATCCCAGACCTCGGCCTGATAATCCACGCTCGTGAGCTGGTTCGCCACCGCCGATCCGCCCGTGATCAGGACCCGGCCATCCGCCATCACGGTGCCGTTGGCCCAGAAGCGGACAGCATCGATGCTCGCTTTGCGCGTGACGACAGGTGTGGCGTTCGTGTAATCGATGACGACCACCGTTTTATTGTCGCGGATCGAAAGCAACTTTCCCGGAGCGAATGGCACTGTCGGCAGATCGCCCGCTCCGGCCGGCACGGTCACGGTGTATCGACTGATACTGCCGCTGCCTGCAGTGGACACGGAATACAGCGAGCCGTCGTTGCCGACCACGAGGATTTTTCCACCCGGCCCTTCATAAGCCCGTGGGTAGTACCAGTTGCCTGAGTTGCCAAAGGCTGGCAGGCTCGTAGCGCCGTGCAGAGCAACCCAGGCGTGAGTCGCGGGGTTGTACAGCTCAGGCGTCGTAGCAGGCTCCACCGGCTGGCTCGTGACCTGATTCTGATATCCGCCAAAGACCACGAGCTGCCCATTCGACAGACCCACGAGCGATCCATACCATCTTGCGTAGTTCATCGGCGTGTTGGCCGATAAGGTATCGCTACCGGGGGTGAAAATGTTGGTGTTGTTTCTGGCGAAGTTACGAACCCCATTGACAGTCAGGTCGCCGCCGGTAATCAACACTTGACCCGACAGCATCACGGACTGCGAGCTGCAAAAAATGTCGCTCTTGGTGGTGTTGGGGAGTACATCGTGGGAACTGGCGCCGGTTCCCAGCTTGGAATTCCAAACGTCGTAGATCAGCTGAGCGCCCTGTTGGCCCATCTGGTTGCTGCCGTAGCTCATGACCCGGCCATCCGACAGGAGCACAACGTGAATGGGAATGATCGGCCAGGCAATCGGTGCCCCGAAGACGCCGGCGAGGTGGGCGTTCGATCCACCCGTTGGAATCTGCGCGGCAGCGATGTGAGCCGTCGACGCATCCCCTTCAGAGAGAGTCTGCGCTTGCGGAATGGAGACGCCAGGCCCATAGCCGTAGTCGACGGGCGCTGCTTTGTCCGTTTCGTCCTGCAGCCGATCGATCCAATGTTGAATATCGCTCTGGACCTGTTGGGCTTCGCCAGTGTCCGCCATCGCGTATGGGAACAGAGCCAGTGTTACTGCGCACAATGAAGCTTTCAGCATAGGCTGCTCACAGGCGCCTCGATTGCGAGGTTCACGGCCAAGCTACAGGGTAGCGCGCACAGATGCTGAATACACTGTGGGAGACGCTCCTGCAATAGGACGCTTTGATTCCCCGGTTCCCCCGGGGTATTTTGACGGTCGCGAAGAGCCAAGAGCCTTTTGGGCTCGGTGTTTTCACGCGCGGTCAAGTCGCTCAGCTCATTTGGCGGCCCGCGGGATCTCCGGTCGCAGATCCGGTCGCCAATCGGCCAGAAGCGGCCGC
Source organism: uncultured Micromonosporaceae bacterium (assembly GCA_964645345.1). GTDB lineage: Bacteria > Actinomycetota > Actinomycetes > Mycobacteriales > Micromonosporaceae > Rugosimonospora. The sequence goes on along the minus strand of CAZYCD010000016.1, from coordinate 33,218 downwards.
TGAAGATTCCGAAATCGCTACTCCGAAGTTTGGGACCGGAGCGAGGGCGACCCCTTCAGCGCGCGCAACGGTCATCGAGTTGTCTGAAGGTCTGGATGCGTTCTCGCAGTCGGGGTGGCCGAGTGTCGAGATTGACGCAGGTCGAATGCTGGATTTCACGGCGCCACTGTGGGCGGCAGGGTTTTACAATAAAACGCTCAGTGAGCGCAATCGTCAGGGCGTCGGTAACCAGCTGCTGCAGAACTCCCGGCACGTTTGCGTGCGTTGGCGAAGCAGTCAGGAGGCGCGAGCGTCTTGGTGGGATGCTCAGCTTCTACCATCGCTCGGCCGCTTGATCTCATCAGGGCGGACGGCTCAGTTTCTGAACAGTTCGGGGTCCGAAGTGCGGAGTGGAAGCGAGATCGCGTCGTTTGAGTGATCCACTTCGTGATTCACTCGCGCGGTGGCTAGTTTCGCGCGCGAGCCGCGCGATCGTAGCCGGCCTCCAACAAACCGCGGCTGCGCAGCTCGGCCAGAATGGCATCGCGCCGGGTCTTGGGGTCGCTGGCCTTGTCGGATCTGAAGTGGGTGACTTCCTCGGCGGTATAGGGGCTGAAATCCACAGGCAGGCGATTGGCCGAGAATTGCTGCAAAACCCAGTTGAGCAGGCGGGCCACCGTCGCGTCATCGAGCCGGGATTGCGACAGGCCGGGGACCTGGATCAGGTATTCGCGTCCGAGTTTCGTCCGGACGTAGCGTCCAGCGTCATTCAGATTGGGGATGCCCGCTTCCGGGACGCCCAGTCCCTGGGAGCCATGACAGCCTGAGCAGTGGAGCGTGTAGAGTGTCTGCAGAGGCATCTCTGCGCGGGCTTCCGTGGCCAAGGTGACATACGCTGCCGCGAACAGCACGCGACGGATGAATCCGCCGGTCATCGCGCCACCAAAAGCGATTGTCGCAATGCCCGCGTGCCGGTGGCAACCGGGTTGGCCGCACTGGCTGCGGACACGTCTTCCGGAGCGATCGGTTTCGTCGCGCTGGCATCACTCACGCCGTTGAAAGTCCACAGGACGTAATTGATGGTCGCTGCGATTTCCGCGTCGCTCAGATCGGCGCGAAAGCTCGGCATCAATCCGCTGAACTTATGTCCCTCGGTATCGATCGGGCCGACCATGCCGGAGACCAGGATCTGGGCGAGGTAGCGCTTTCCCGCGGGGCTCTCGAGATTACGCGCTAGCGTCCCCACCAGGGAGGGCGCTACCCCGGCTGCGCCGCGTGCATCCTCCTGGTGACACAAAACGCAGCGCTCCTTGAAAATCTTCTGTCCAGTGTCATTGTCGCCAAAGGCCGGGCCGATTACCCCGCTCAGTCCCAAAAGAAACGTCCACGCGGCCGCACGCACAGCTCAGTCCGCCACACCAACGATGACGGACACGGTGCAGTGATAGGAGGCTTGGCTGTTGGCCATGCACCAGTTTACGTCGTTATGGACCGCCATTTCGTAGCCGGGGCGTTCACGCAGATTGGCGCTGCAATAGCACTGGCCGCAGGACGAGCGCCCGCAACAATCCATGTAGCTGACCAGATAGTTCTTGCCGTCATGGGCATTGAGGCAAGTGCCAACCCAGCTCACCTTGGAAACCTCCGTGCCCGGGGGACATTCAGATCCTGTCCCGCCGCAGCACGAGCAGAGCTGACCGTCCATGGCGCAATACTTCCAGTAATCGCACTTGCTGGCATCCGTTTGATGGGGGTCCGTACCCGTCCGGCCGTAGGTGCGGTCGATGGGGAGCAAGGGCACGAGCGCCGCGCCGACGGCTAGCTTACCCAACATTGAGAGCAGTCCGCGCCGTGACGACAGCATCGCCAGCCTCCGGCTTGCCCTTTCGACAGTCTGGTCAAACAAAGACATCGGGGTCTCCCCTAATCGATACCCGTTGCGGCGTGGTTGTGCGATTTGGCCCGGTAATCCTGCAGCGACGCGACACCCATTTCCTGCGCGATCAACAGGCTCTCGATCTGTTCGCGGTTGTTGACCAACCCCTTGGCGCTGATGACCCCGCTCGGCCCGATGACGACGGCGTAGGGCAGCTTGCTGATCCGAAACCTCATGCCGAGATCGGTCGACAGCACATAAGGGAAGGGCGCCAGCTTCTCGCGCTCGTAAAAACGCCGGTGCTCATCGACCGGGCCATCGCTCGCGAGCACGACATCCACGGTCGCCCGCTCGTGCTGGCTGAGCGAGCGCAGGATGGGCAGCAATTTCTTGCACACCGGACAGTTGGGCGACAGGAAGAACAGGAGCTGGCTGCGGTTGGTCGGGGTGCCGATACCGATCTCGCCGCCCCCGAGCACGGGCAGGACGAACACAGGTGCCGCCTCACCCACTTTGGGGCCATGGTCCATGGTGAGTGCGCCGACCGGGGCGACACGCTCGTAGATGACACCGATCTGGCGCGCGAGCGCCAGCACGGACAGCAGGAGCGCGATGTTGGTGACCCACAGCAGGACGTTCGAGATGAGTAACGCAGTCACTAAGGGGTCCTCGAGCCCAGCGCGCTGAATGCCTGGAAATTCGTCATCAATTGATTGGCCGCGAAATACAATGCGGTAAATGCCAGGGATGCGCCGATCACCCCGATCGTCGTCGTGCCATCGACCATTCCCTGTGGTGGTGCCACCCATCCCAAGACGAGTCCGAACGCGAGCACGAGATTACGTACGACGAGCCCGCTCGAGAGCTTCTGCCCGCTGGCGCCGCCGCAACCACAGTCAATCGCCAAGCGTCCGCGTGCAAGATTGACCGTGATGGCTGCCGTAAACAGCGCCATCAGGCACAAGCCGAGCCCTGCGCCGACCCTGCTCGTGTTGGGCAACACGAGAGCCAGCGCTGCCAGCCATTCGAGCGGTGGCAGGATCCGGGCCGCGACCAGCGCCAGCCGGCGCGGGACGATGCGGTATTGCTCGACAATGCCGCTAAACTTGGTCCATTCGCGCATGGTATGGTATGCAGCCAATGCAAAGATGACCGCGATCGTCAGGCGCGCCACCTCACCGACGATGAAGAACGCAACTCGGTAATCCACGGCGCTATTCCACCCAGATCGGCCCGCCACCTTCCAACAGATCCGGTTTGCTGGTGCCGAGGACCTTCAAGGTATCTCCATCATATCTCGTGACCGATCCTTGAATGCCCTCTTTGACGTTGACGCTGAAGAGCAATGGAAGCGCTTCCTTGCTGACCTGCAGGTAGTTCGCCCCATCCGACTTCACCCGCCGGGTGACCACGCGTCGGGCGACATCCACTTTCCAAATTTCGGCGGCCGGAGTCTTGTGACTGCCTTCGGCACCGTGCGGATGCATCCCGAGATAGAGCTGACCGTTGAACGGGCTGTACGCGATATTGCCATAGCCGCCGGGCCGCCAATTCGCGGTCCTCTCCTTGGCGCCGATAAAGGTCCACGGCGTGTCCTGCGTGGCCACATCGCCCGAAAAATCGATGACATGCACGTTGCCGCGGAAGGAGACGAAGATCGTCTTGTCGCCCATTTTCACGCCGGTAATGAACAGGGCGTCCTTGTCGGGATCGAAGAGCGTAGCGCTGCGTCTACGCCCGGTCTCCTTGCCCCGTGCGTCGAAGTCGACCGTCAACGCCGTGCCATCGCCGCAAAGAGTCGAGAACCTGCCCGGCAGATTCGAAGAGGCATAGATGCCAAAGCAGCCGGCTGTCGGGATCTCCTCGAGGACGGCCTTCGTGGTCAGATCGATCACCGAGATGGACGTGGCTGGCGTGGCGTTCTGTACCAGCAGATATTTCGATTCGGCGGATTCCACGAGGAATACCGAATACTGGTTCGTCATCGCGCGTTTACCCGACAGGACGGTCTCGCTGCGGGGGATCAGCGTGGGGGTATCGTAGTACTCGAGGACGTCGGTACGCGTGCCGTGATCGCCGCGAGAGAAGAAGGTCGTGGCATCGAATAGAGTCTTGCGATCGGCAGAGATCGCAAAACTGCCGAATGATCCGTTGGTCACCTGACCCAGGATCGCGAAGTCATCACCGTCGATGACATGAATCCGGCTGTCGACGGCGTGCGCCGGCGGAAACTTGTCGACGATGTACAGGCGATGCCCGTTATCGGGTCTGAGCGGGGCAACGCCCGCGTGCTCGATCGGAAGTTCGGCGAACGCCGCCGCGGCGGAAAGACCCAGCACAGCCACTGCCAATGTCGCATTTCGGGTGCGCACGCTCATCGAGGCTCCTTGTCACCAGCGTGACATACCATCGGGATCACTGGCAAGGAGCAGGCGGGCAACGCCGTGGTGCGCCTCAGAATGCATAAGTCAGGTCCACGCCGATCGTGAGCGGCTGGTTCGTGATCACCCGGTTGAACGAGGCATTGGTCAACGTCAGCTGCGTCATGTTTTCGAGATAGGCCTGCTTGTTGAACACATTGTTCGCGAACAGTGCGACCCCCCAACCCGCTTCGGAGCGGATTCCAGCCCGGATGTTCGTCAGATCATATGACGGCAGCGACGTGAGCTCGCCCGTGCTGTAACCCGGGGGAAAGGTAAGGTCGAGGCGCGAGGCGACATAGGTGTTCTCCACCCGGGCCGTGAAGAGATATCTGTCGCTGAGCGCGTGCTCGTAGGTGAGATTGACGTCGCCGGTGAACTCCGGCACGTCCGGCAGCTTGCTGAAGGGTTGGATCGTATAGTGCTCGCCCGGCGACAGCGTCGCATGCGTGTACCCGCCCGAGATGCCGAGCTGGAATCCGGCTCCGAGGACGCCCCGGGCTTCGAGTTCGCCGCCGTAGATCCTGGCGGTGCCGCCGTTGTCGGTCAGCAGATAATCGTTGGGCAGTTCCAGGAGCTGGACGTTGCTCCACTTCTCGTAGTACACGCTCGCATCCACGCTCAGGTGGCGATCGAAGAACCGGGCCTTTTCGCCCAGCTCGTAGCTCCACAGCGTATCGGGGTTATAGCTCGCAGGCCACTGGCCCCCGGCGTATTTGAATGGGCTCACGGAAAGGGGCACGCCGCCGGGCGCCCACAACGGACCGCCCGTCGGCAGGGGCTGGTTGCCACCGCCAGGACGATAGCCCTTGGACGCGGTGGCATAGACCATCAGGTCCTTGCTGAAATCATAGGAGAGATTGAACTTAGGATTGACACCCTGGTGGGATTGCGCCACGTAGTCCTGCGATGGCGTGGCGCCGCCCTGCGGCGATCCCCAGCCGGCAAAATAATCGTAGAAGGAATAGTCATAGGAGTACCAGCGCAGCCCCACGGTAGCCTTGAGCTGACGGGTAATCGCGTACGTGCCCTCACCGAACACGGCATATTGCGAGAGCTTCGTCGGGTTTGTGAGATTCCAGATCGCGTTGGTCGTCGCCGGTCCAAAGGTACCGAGGTCGACATACACCGAAGGATTTTCCACCGCGGTGTAGAGATCGAATGTCGATTTGAAGCGGCTGTAAAACAGGCCGCCCACCCACTTGAATGGTCCGTTGCCCGTCGAGGCGGCCCGGATCTCCTCGCTGAATTGCTTGGACGGATCGGTTTCCGTGCCCTGCACCGGCCCGGTGCCCCCGGGGAGATAGTAGCCGATGGTGCCCGGTGCATTGATCTCGACGCCCGACAGCGGGTTGTTGAAATTCTCGCTGCCATCCTGGGACTGGATCGAAGTCCGGTTCCATTGCGCGGTGATGGAGGTGATGTCGAAGGACTCGAAGTTGTAATTCACGGTCAGGCTGTAGACCGCTATTTTGTCGGAATAGGGCTCGGAGACGTTGAACGGCTGATAATGCGCTTCCGTACCCGGGTTGCTGTCGAACGCGCTCGGCCCTTCCTGCGTGATTCGCTGGTAGAAGATCGAGGGTGTGATCGACAGCTCATCGGTGGGCTTCCAGAGTAGGGTTGCGCGCACGCCGTACAGGTGCTCCGCGTTCGATCCGGGAACCTTGGATTCGGCCGGCGCGGCCTGTACATTGCCGCGGGTCGCGCCGCCATTGGTCGGCAACGGGAACGGGTTGACGATGATCCGGTCGATCCAACCGCTCGTGTAAGCCTCCGAGCCGACCACGCGCAGGGCGAGCCGGTCGTTCACTAGCGGCAGATTGAGCATGAAGTTGTCATTGTGATTGAACCCCCCGCCGTCGGTGCCGGACAGGATGCTCTCGAAGCTGCCCTGCGTTTGAGTCAGATTCGGCTGATTCGTGACCAGCTTCACCGTGCCCCCCATCGAGCCCGAGCCATACAGCGTACCCTGTGGCCCGCGCAGCACTTCGATGCGGTTGAGGTCGTAGAGCGTGGGATCGATGACCACCTTGCCGTTCTGAGCGCCGGCCGGTGCCGTCATTGGCACGTCGTCGAGGTAGAAGCCGACCGTCGCGGAGTTACCGCCGCTCGAAGTCATGCCGCGCATCTCGACTTCGGTCTGGCCGGGGCCGTTGCTCTTCAGCGAAACCCCCGGCGTGGCGGCTGCCAGCGTCGAGACATCAGTTATGCCACGATCTTGGATATCGGCGCCGCTGATCGCCGTAATGCTGATCGGCGTCTCCTGCACCGTCGAGGCGCGCTTCTGCGCGGTCACGACGATTTCGGCGAGCCCGCCCGAATCGTCGGGATTCGATACCGTCTGAGCACTCGCCAGCGTGGCGAACACGCTCGCCGAGCCTGCCAGCAGCGCCGCCCCGGAACAGTGGCGGCGCCACGAGGATGCGGCCGAGCGCGGTGACGCGGTTGCGGCGCCTTGCCGCAAGATAGAGCGGATCATTGCTCCGACCGATTTCATCTCGGTGACCGTTCGTCCGGCCACCTCACGCGTGCCGATTTCAAGCCGCCGGGCCGCCATAACACCCCCCGAAATGTTGTAACCTGTTGGTTACTTATAATCAAAGGCGCGTGACGCTGTCAACTGCGGCCGCAAGAGCGCGTCCGGCGCGACTGTCCGCCGTGGGGTCGACGCCTGAGGCAAGCAGGCAGCCCGCAAGTTACGTAGTAAGATAGGCGGAGGCTGGTTTGTCGGCGCTGCAGCGTCTTGCGGGGCGTACCCTGGTTCAGTTGCTGCGCCGAAACCGGGCGAGGATGGATAGCCATGAATGTTTCTCGAACTCGAAGCCCAAGCCAATGCCAATAGACAAGTCCCCGGCGAGCGGTCCGAAGACCCGTCGTGCCGGTGATCCGAAGACGCTCGCGCGTGCGGGTGGCGGCGCGGGCCGCCCGCGCGAGAAGCAGATCCGGCGAGGCAATACGCGCGATCCGGAGTCCACTAGCGCGGCGATCCTGGCCGCTGCGGTGCAGGAGTTCACCGAGAGGGGATATGGAGGCGCCCGGGTCGACAACATCGCCGACCGGGCGGGCGTCAACAAGCGCATGCTCTACCATTATTTCGGCAACAAGCAGGCCCTATACGTCGCCGTTCTGGAAGGCAGCTACACCGCCATCCGCACTGCCGAACACGGCCTGCACCTGTCCGACCGTGATCCGATCGAGGGCATGACCGATCTCGTCCTGTTCACCTGGCGCTACTATCTCGCGCACCCGGAATTCCTCAGCCTGCTGAACACGGAGAACCTCCATCGGGCGAAGTTCCTGAAGCGCTCGGCGCGGATCTTCGAGCTCAATTCGCCGTTGATCGAGCAGATCTCCGTGCTGCTCAGGCGTGGGGTGGAGCAGGGCGTATTCCGCGACGACCTGGATGCGGTAAAGGTGTACGTGTCCATCGCGGCGCTGGGGTTCTTCTACCTGTCGAATCGCTGGACGCTATCGACGATCTTTCGCCGCGACCTGATCGCCAGGGAAGAAATCGACGGCTGGGGTCGACACATGGTGGATGTCACCCTTTCCTATCTGCGGGCACCAGCGCTGGTGGCTGCAGTTGACAGTGCTGCCGCGCCACGCTTATAAGTAACCAGGCAGTTACAAAAATGTGAGAGGGCCATGGCAGTCCAGCGACTCGGCATCATCATGCACGGCGTGACCGGACGGATGGGTTACAACCAGCATCTGGTGCGCTCGATCGCTGCGATCAGGTCGACGGGCGGTGTCGTTCTGCCGAACGGCGATCTGGCGCTGCCGGACCCTATTCTGGTCGGCCGCAATGCCGCCAAGCTCGCCGAAATCGCCAAGCGTCACGAGGTCGCGCGCTACACGACGGATCTGGAAGCGGCGCTCGCCAATCCGCACGACACGATATTCTTCGACGCGGGCTCGACGCAGATGCGCGTCGGGGTGCTCACGCGCGCGATCGAGGCGGGCAAGCACATATATTGCGAGAAGCCGATCGCAGAGACGCTCGCGGATGCAATGGCAGTGGGTCGCCTCGCTATCGCTCGCGGGGTGAAGCATGGCGTCGTCCAGGACAAGCTGTTTCTGCCCGGACTGCGCAAGCTGCGCATGCTCAGAGAGGCGGGCTTTTTCGGCCGTATCCTCTCGGTGCGGGGAGAGTTCGGTTATTGGGTGTTCGAAGGCGACCTGCAGCCTGCTCAGCGTCCGTCCTGGAATTACCGCAAGGCCGACGGCGGCGGTGTCATTCTCGATATGCTGCCGCACTGGCGTTATGTGCTCGACAACCTTTTCGGCAAAGTTACGGCTGTCAGCTGCCGCGGCGCGACCCACATTCCGGAGCGCATCGATGAACGCGGGCGACGCTACAAGGCCGACGCCGATGACGCTTGTTATGCGACTTTCGAGCTCGAGGGCGGCATCATCGCTCAGATCAACTCGTCCTGGACCACGCGGGTCAACCGGGATGACCTGGTTACCTTCCATGTCGACGGTACACACGGGTCGGCCGTTGCGGGCTTGACTCGCTGCGTGACCCAACACCGGGTGAATACTCCACGCCCCGTGTGGAACCCGGACGAGCCGCAGACGATGAAGTTTCTCGAGCAGTGGGGCGCGGTGCCTGATACCGAACTGTTCGGCAACGGCTTCCGTCTGCAGTGGGAGGACTTCATTCGCCACGTGCTGGCCGATACCCCCTGGCAGCACGACTTGATGGAGGGTGCCAAGGGCGTTCAGCTCGCTGTGTTGGGGCTGCAGAGCTGGGCCGAGCGCCGCTGGGTCGACGTTCCCGCGCTGAGCCGGTCAGGCGCCTGAGTGCGGGTGGCCCAGCGATGACGAGTGTGCTCCTCCCCGTTTCCGGCGGTCGTGTCGAGCGCTACGCGCTAAAGAATACGGCTTTGCCGGCGGTCGGCGGTCGCATTATGTCCCCGCCCTTCAATCGGGTGGCCTACGCGGCCGCCCACGTTGTCGTCGATCCGCTTGCCGGAGCCGACCCCCACCTGGACGCGGTGATCGATTGGGATGCGACCCTCAAGTTTCGTCACTATTTGTGGGATCTCGGCTTCGGTGTCGCCGAGGCGATGGACACAGCCCAACGCGGCATGGGCCTTGACTGGCCTCGCGCGCTCGAACTGATCCGGCGCACTCTCGTGGAGGCGAAGAGCCGTCCGGGTGCCGTGATCCGCTGCGGCGCCGGGACGGATCATCTGGAGCGTGGGGCAGCGCGCACGCTGGATGACGTGACCGCCGCTTACGAAACCCAGATCGAAGCCATCGAGGCGCTCGACGGCCGCATCATCCTGATGGCGAGCCGCGCGTTGGCCGAGCTTGCCAAAGGACCGGACGATTACCGGCACGTTTACCGCCGCGTTCTGCGGCAGGTCCGAGACCCCGTGGTGATCCATTGGCTCGGTGAAATGTTCGATCCTGCCCTCGAGGGTTACTGGGGCGCGGGCGACCACCTGGAGGCAATGGAAGTAGCGCTGTCAGTCATTGCCGAAAACACGGCGAAGGTCGATGGCATCAAGATCTCGCTCTTGTCCAAGGAGAAGGAGATCGTTATGCGCCGCCGCCTGCCGCCGGGGGTGCGCATGTACACAGGTGACGATTTCAACTATGCGGAACTGATCGCCGGTGACGAGCGCGGCTACTCCGACGCCCTGCTCGGCATCTTTGATGCCATTGCACCGGCCGCGTCGGCCGCACTGACCCGCCTGACAGCGGGCGACAAAGACGGGTTTAGGGACCTGCTCGCGCCCACCGTCCCGTTGTCCCGACATATCTTTGAACCACCCACGCGCTTTTACAAGACAGGGATCGTCTTTCTCGCCTACCTCAACGGACTGCAGAATCACTTCCATATGATCGGTGGTCAGCAGAACGCACGCTCGCTGCAGCACCTCGCGGAGCTGTTTCGTCTCGCGGATGCGGCGCGCGTGTTACGGGACCCGGAACTCGCGGCGAGACGCATCGGCACCGTAATGGCGCTCGGCGGGATTTCTTGAGCACAGGAGGGGCCGGTGTGAACGTGCAGGGACTTTCCATCAACCTCGCGACGGTGCGCCAGCAGTTCGGCTTTGCGGCCGCGGTCGATGCTTGTCTGGCCCTCGGCATCACCGCGATAGCGCCCTGGCGCGATCAGGTCGAAGCGATCGGTCTCGATGAGGCGGCTCGGATCGTCAAGCTGAACCGCCTGCAGATCACGGGTTACTGTCGGGGGGGCATGTTTCCGGCAACCGACAAGGCCGGCCTGGCTGCCGCTATCGACGATAACAGGCGTGCCATCGATGAAGCTGCCGCGCTCGGCGCCGACTGTCTCGTATTGGTGGTGGGCGGGCTTCCCGGGACATCCAAGGACATTGCAGCAGCGCGCGCCATGGTAGCCGACGGGATTGCGGAAATCCTGCCCTATGCTCTCGCCTGCAAGGTGCCGCTGGCCATCGAGCCCCTGCATCCGATGTATGCCGGGGATCGAGCATGCGTGAACACACTCGAGCAGGCCCTCGATCTTTGTGATGCGCTCGGCGCCGGGGTTGGTGTTGCAATCGACGTCTATCACACGTGGTGGGACCCGAAGATCCGAGCACAGATTGCGCGTGCCGGGCGCAACCGGCGAATCCTCGCGCATCATATCTCTGACTGGCTCGTCCCGACCCGCGACCTGCTCTTAGACCGGGGCATGATGGGGGACGGCGTTATCGACCTCAAACAGCTCCGCGCGGACATCGAGCACGCCGGTTTCCACGGCCCGCAGGAGGTTGAGATCTTCTCCGCGGAGAATTGGTGGAGACGGCCCGGCGAGGAAGTCCTCTCAACCTGTATCGAACGCTACCGCACCATCTGTTGAGGCTGCGCTTGGAGGAGGTGATTGCATGAGCTTCGAGTCGCGTAATCCGACGACGGGGGAGGTCATCGCCAGGTATCCGGAACATACGCCCGCCGAGGTAGAGGCCTGCCTCGCACGCGCCTGGTCTGGCTGGAAAAACTGGTCTGCCGCGCCGCTTGCCGCGCGTGCCGCCTTTCTGAATCGGCTCGCAGACGTTCTCGAGAACCAGGTTGACGAGTTTGCTCGCCTGATCACTCTGGAGATTGGCAAGCCTTTTGCGGAAGCCCAGGCCGAGGTGAAAAAGGCGGCTTCCGGGGCACGGCATTTCGCGACCACCGGTCCGAGCTACCTCGAGCCGCAAGCCATTGCTGGCACGCCAGGCCAGGTCATCTTTCAGCCGCTCGGTCCCATACTGGGGATCATGCCCTGGAATCTGCCATTCTGGCAGGTGCTGCGCTTCTTCATTCCGGTGGCACTTGCGGGCAACACGGTGGTGGTCAAGCACGCCGAGAACGTCAAAGGCTGCGCGCTCGCGCTCGAACAGGTGGTGAGAGATGCCGGCGGTCCGGAGGGGTTGTATGTCAACCTGATGATCGACCGAAAGGCCGTGGCCGGCATTGTCGCGGACGAGCGCATTCGCGCAGTCACTGTGACGGCGAGCGTCGCGGCGGGCCGGGCGATGGCAGCCTTCGCAGGTCGATATGGCAAGAAGGTCGTCCTCGAGCTCGGCGGCTCCGATCCCTTTGTCGTTCTCGAGGATGCGGACCTTACCAAGGCGGTGCAGCTCGGCGTCACCTCGCGTTTCTCCAACAATGCTCAAAGTTGTATCGCGGCGAAGCGATTCCTGATCGCCGAATCGGTGTTCGACGTCTTCGCGTCTCGCTTTGTCGAAGCCGTGAAAGGAATTCTCGTCGGCGATCCGCTGCAGGCTTCGACCCGGCTCGGCCCCCTGGCGCGCAGCGACCTCCGCGACACTGTCTGCCGCCAAGTCGAGGATGCCGTAAAACAGGGCGCCCGCATACTCACCGGCGGCAAAGCCCTGGCGGGTCCCGGCTATTTCTATGAGCCCACGGTTCTGGGCGGGCTGCGGCATGATGCACCGATCGTTGCCGAGGAGTGCTTCGGACCGGTCGCGCTGCTGTTTCCGTTTCGGACGGACGCGGAGGCGGTCCATCTGGCGAACGCGACCGAGTACGGACTTGGCGCAGCGGTGTGGAGCCGCGACCTCGCAAGGGCACAGCGCGTAGCGGCACAGATTGAAGCGGGGGCCGTGTTCATCAATGACTTCGTGCGCTCCGACCCGCGCGCGCCCTTCGGCGGTGTGAAGAACTCGGGTTTCGGGCGCGAGCTCGGCGCGCTTGGGACCCGAGAGCTCACCAACGCAAAGCTGGTTTGGCAGGGTTCCTGAGCGTCACACCTGTTCCGGGACTTGCCCGCGTGGCGTTGCTCATACCCGGTCAAACCGTGGCGATGATAACCAAACGCGTCGCATCAGCCATATTGAGGGAGATTCAGGATGCTGGGCCGGCGACGACAATTCAACGTTATCATCGCCAGCTTTCTCGGCTGGACCATCGATGCTTTCGACTTCTTTCTTCTGTTGTTTGTCATGGGGGAGATCGCGAAGGAGTTCGACTCGACGGTCACGGTCGTCAGCTGGGCCATCACGCTGACCTTGGCATTGCGCGTCGTCGGCGCACTACTGTTCGGGCGATTGGCAGACCGCTTCGGACGCAAGCCGGTGCTGATCGCGAACGTGCTGATATTCTCGTTGCTCGAGTGCGCCTCCGGGTTCGCGCCGACCCTGACCGCCTTCCTGGTGCTGCGTGCGCTGTTCGGTGTAGCCATGGGTGGCGAGTGGGGCGTTGCTTCGAGCCTGACCATGGAGTCCATTCCGGCTCATTGGCGTGGCTTCGTGTCAGGGCTGCTGCAGTCCGGCTATTCGTTCGGCTATCTCCTGGCAGCCCTGCTCTTCGGCTTGGGCTTCGATGCTTTGGGTTGGCGCGGTCTCTTTATCGTCGCCATCCTGCCCGCCTTTCTGGTGCTGTACATCCGCAGCAATGTGTCGGAGAGCCCAGGTTGGACGCCGTCGCGTCCCCATGCGCCAGCTCGCCGCAGGCCGCTGGAGGGCGGCCCGAAATACGGCTTGAACGTCGGTCGCTATCTCTACGCGATTGCCCTGATGGCGGCCGCTGCCACATTCAGCCACGGAACCCAGGATCTCTACCCGACCCTCTTGCGCGTCCAGCACGGCTTCACGGTGCACGAGGTATCCAGCATCGCGATCATCTACAATGTGGGCGCAATCCTCGGTTGCCTGAGCGGTGGGGTGCTGTCGCAGAAAATAGGCCGGCGGCGCGGGATCGTGCTGGCCGCCATCCTGGCCGTGGTGCTGATGCCATTCTGGGCGGTTTCCGCCGGTCCGGCCTCGCTGGCCGTGACAGCGTTCTTGATGCAGTTCCTCGTACAGTGCACGTTTGGCACGATGCCAGCCCATCTCACTGAGATTTCGCCTCCCGAGGCACGCGCGACCTTCCCCGGCTTCACCTATCAGTTCGGCAATTTCCTCGCCGCCGGGAACGCGACCCTTCAGGTCGTGCTCGCACAGAAGTTGCACGGCGATTACGGGATCGGCATGACTATGGTGGCCGGCGCCGGTGCCATTGCTTTTGCGCTGCTCGCGGCATTCGGGCCGGAAGCCAAGGAGATCCGAATGACGGTGGAGGGCGGTGGAAGGGAGTGTCCAGAGCCCGAGACCGGCCCGGGCTCATCAGCTCGAGCGTGATACATGTGGCAGCTCAACTATTCAGTGGTGGTCGCGGAGGACACTGTCAGGAGCCTGAACGCGGAAATGCATCGGTTTTCGTTCGAAACCACCTTACGTCGGGCGGCCCGGGGTTCGATCAATGGACGCCATTCTCGAAGCCTTGCCGCAGTCGCCCGGGGCACACGGGCTTAAGAACATGACTCAGAAGGGAGTGCGCCAACTAAGTCCAGGGAAGCGGACATAGTCCCGGTCTGTTGTGATCCATTCGCAGCCCGACTCGATGGCCAGCGCGGCGAACCAAGCATCTTGTGCCAGATTTCCCGTCGCCTTTGCCTTGTCGCACAGATCCTCGAAGATCGCCCAGTGTCGATCTCCGGGTGCCGTGACGGTCGCATTCGGCTGCTCGAGAAGCGTTCGACAGAAATCGAATACGTCTCCCCGAGAGCTGCGGAGGGCATAGATTCGCGGATGGGTCGTGATCCTGACCACACTTGCCAGCACTTGCGGCGCAATCCCGTAAGCGGCAGGCCCGTTCACCACGGACTCCAGCCATTCCTTGTACTGATGATGGTCCTCGGAATCGGTGCGGAGCGCATAGATCAGGACGTTCACGTCCGGAAGGATCAATCACGACCGTCCATTCGATCCAAAAGGCTCGCGCTGTCGTTGAGATCGACTCCCGGCAAGGTTCCGCCACCGGCGCGGCACTCGGGCAGGACTACCGGTTGACGTTCCGGACGCTTCATGGGCCGCCGCAGCACGAGCTCGAGCCCCTGCTCAATCAGAGAGGTGAGGGTGGTTTTGCGCCTGGCCGCCTCTTCGCGGGCGCGTTCGAGCAAAGCTTCGTCCAGTCTTACGGTAGTCCTCATGCGTCATAGCATACGGATGGTATGTCTGTATGTCAAGGATAGCATGGGGGCGCAAGGGGTCCCGAGTTCAAATCTCGGCGGCCCGACCAACTTCTTCAACGACTTAGTCTCCTCACCAGAAAAGCCCAAAAGTTCCAAGGGACGCCTTGAGGGACACTTGTGCAGGGGAAAACAATTTTTGAATCTCTGTCCACGATTTGGGCATGTTGAGCTGGCACGCGCGATGACTCCGCGTCCCGTTGCTGCTCCCGCAAGTTGAGTCCGTGGGCTCGCGTGGTGAGCGCGGATCGGTAGCTGGGTTAATCGCGCGCGATCAAGGGCAGCACGAGTCGCTCGTCGGATTGGTTCCGATGAGCCTTGGTGCGTCGGCGGGAAATGGATGTCGGCGCCGGTGGCGCTTTCTTAGTGATCCGAGTCGCGTCGCCTTCCGTCACTGGCGGCGGGGGCTGATTTGACCCCCGGGCCGTACTGGAGTGGCCCACTCCCGCTCGTTCTCGCAATCGAGCCTCGACCTCCGACCGCCGCCAGGCGATCACCCGATCCGTCAGCTCGGTCGGCTCCGGAAACGCATGCGCCCGGCGAAGCCGCCAGAGAGTCGGCTTGCTGATCCGAAGGAGGCGGCAGACATCGTTGACGCGCACAAACTGCAGGGCGTCGAGAACGGCCTCGCCGCTTGCGCGACGTTCGCTCGCGCGAGCTCGCGACTCGAGAAACGCGGTGGCAGCGGAAGAGTTCGGAAGTAATGGGCGAATGCCGAGGACATAGGTCGGGTCCGCCGGAGTCGGCGCCCCGAGTGGGGCACGTGACCTGAATGGCTTGTCGGCGATTCGCACCGGCGTCGGCCCGTCGCCGATCCATCTTTGCGCTGTTCCATCTCTTGGACACCCAGTAGGATAACTCACAGCCATCTAAGCATCAGCGCCCGCGGCTGACGAAACTCGTGCCCCACTGGCTCCGTCGCCCCAACAATCTCGATATCGCTCACACGGTCGAGGAGAGTGCCAATGGCCGCGCGGGCCTCAGCCTTCGCAAGATGTCGTCCGAGGCAGGCGTGCGGACCGGTCGCGAACCCGAGGTGCTGTTGTACGTTGCGTCGATCCAGCAAGAATGTGTCGGGTTCGACGAAGACCACCTCGTCGCGGTTTGCGGAGCCAAGCATGCAATTGACGGTTGCACCGGCCGGAATGCTGACGCCAGCTATCACACAGTCCCGGAGAGGGTGCCGCATGGCGGACTGTACCGGCGACACCCAGCGCATCGTCTCGTCTAGCGCTCGGTCTAGAAGGCCCCGGTCCGCAACAACCCGGGCAATCTCTCGAGGATGTGTCAGCAGCGCCCACAGCGTGTTCAGGATGAGCGCTTCGACGGTAGAGATGCCCCCGAAGAAGATTATCAGTGCATTCCGGCGCAGTTCGTCGTCGGTGAGGCGGCCGGGTTCCGGTCGCGCCAGCAAGCCGTCGAGGAAGGACGTACCCGGCCGCGCCCGATGTTCCTCGATACGTCGCTGAAAGTACTCGTGAAACTCTCGCACGTTCGAAGCCGCTTCCTGGAAGACCACAGGGTCGCGGGCATGATTTGCCAGTGACGCCTCAAACGAGTCATACCATCGCCGGAAACGGACCTCGTCGGTTTGCGGCAGACCGAATACGTCAAGCATTACGAGTACAGGAAGTCTCGCCGCCAGCGCTGTGCGGATGTCAGCCGTACCGAGATCGATGAAGCCGTCAAGGAGGCCGTCAACGCGCCGGGAGATCGTCCCCTCGAATGCATCGCGCACGCCTTTTGGCATGAAAGCCGCCTGTGTCTGTGAGCCCCGGTAACGCCGATGCAGGTCGCCTTCGACGGTCAGCATCTGCTCGCCGAAGGTCTCGTAGATCAGGGACCGCGGAGTCCCAGTGACGAAATTCGCTGAATCAAGCAGCACGGCACGAACGTCGTGGTAGCGTGTCACAATCCAACTATCCAGTTCGGGAATCCAAGCAACCGGCTGCTGAGCGCGGAGTGCCGCATAGATCGGGTACGGGTCACGCGAAAGCTCTGCCAGAGATACTGTCGCTGTGAAGCGCGCGCGTAATTCGACGCCGTCTTCAAGGTGTTGATTCATGCAGGTCGCTCCTCAATGAATCCGCCATGAATAGTCACTCGAGCAGCCGTCGCGTCTTACACGCGGTAGAAGCGCCGGACCGTGCGCAACGCCGCGCCGCCGGTCTGCTCGAGGAATTCCTGGTATACCCGCATGACATGATCTTCGTCAGACGGATAATGATAGTCGTGCCAAGGCGCCCCCCTGACCGTGTCGAGTCCGAGTGGCACGGCGATCGTAAAAAAAGACGTTCTCGAGCGACAGCTTGAGATCGGAATCTCTCTGCTACTCCGATGGTGGCGCTCCCGATGGACGAGGCTCGCGCGCTCTTTCGACGGATTACCGAAGAGCGATTACGGGCCGACCAGCCGACAACCACGACAGTTAAGCTGCCGTCGCGACAAAGGTCACGTCGTGCGATCGCTTCATGACGAGCGGCACGGATTATAGCGATGCCCCCCGGCTGTCGTGATTTCATTGGATGACTTGAGTCGGCGCGGTGACAATTGGGATTCGACGAGCTCGGTGACACCCGGAAAGTCGCGCGCCGCTCCTTCGGTATCGATGGGGCAACCCCGTGCCCACGATGCGGCAAGAAGGCTGAGTGCCGGTGAAATCTGAATGCCGTAGCCACCGAGTGCGGCCAGCCAGAAGAACCCGGGCACGACGGGATCGAAGCCTACTACCGGTTCCCGATCGGCTACGAATGATCGGAGCCCCGCCCACCGTCCCACAAGGCGTTTGACTTCGATCGTTGTTGCGCGCTCAAACCGATCGACCGCTTCCGCAAGGTCTACATCGTCCGCGTGCGCATCGCAGGGAGCGCTCAAGGTTTCATCCGCGGGGGAGAGGAAGAGTCTCCCGGGCGATGGCTTTGCGTAAAACCGCTCTTCTGCATCAACGAGCAGGGGCCAGTCGTTCATGTTGTGATCTGGCGGCTGCTCGATGAGGGCCACCGATCGCTTCAGGGGCCGCAGACCGATATCCATCGCTCCGGCAAGCTTGCCAATTTCTCCGGCCCAGGCGCCCGCCGCGTTCACAACGGTCGCTGCACGGATATCACCACGCGACGTGGACAGCGTCCACGCATCTCCATGCCGCGCCAGTTGTGTGAGTGTTGTATCGGCACTCAGGATCCCACCTCGCGTCCTGAAGAGCCGTAGGCATCCCTGCAGCAATTCGTGGACATCGATATCGGCTGTCTCGCGAAGGAGTGCGGCACCCACCAGGTCGCTCCGTGCCAGCAATGGGAACGCCTCGATGGCTTCGCGGCGCGACAGGTGCTCAACCCGGTCGCTGGGCGTCGCGGAGGCAAAGAACTCCTGCAATGCATCGGCCTGACTGCTACTCGCAATCATCAGTATCGGACGCGGCGTGACCAGCGGCGCGGTACAGAAAGCGCGCGGCGGCTCGAAGTAAAAGCGGCGACTAGCCCGTGTCAGCGTGCGAACGACTGGCGCTCCATAGGTTTCGCAGAACAGCGAGACGGACCTTCCGGTTGAGTGATATCCCGGTTGGGGCTCCCTCTCCAGGAGCGCTACACGGGCGTGTTCTGCAAGGTGGCTCGCGATCGATACGCCGGCGATTCCGCCCCCGATCACGGCAAAGTCAAATGAGTCGTTCATACGTTCACCGCGCTTCACTCCTGACGAGCGGCGCGGAGTTGGGGCGACTCTTGCACCGCCACAGCCACCACACACCGTAGGTCATCAACGGGATGACGTAGATCAGTAACATCGCGTAAGACAGGCCGCGATAGCCCCGCGCGATCAAGGTGACGATCCCGAAGCGCTGGGCGAGAAATATCGAGGTCACAAGTATGATCGCGGCGCCTCCGAGACGAGCAGTGTTCGGCAATGGATTCGAGCGCATCCGCTGGTAGGCAAAGGCGATGCGCTCGTTCACAGCGTGTACTGAGCCCGTCCCGCTTTCGAGAAGCGCTGCGAAAATCATCAGCTGAAACACGACCGCAAAGGTCGGCCGGTGCATCTCTTGTAGCATGAACTGCGACGGCAATGCGGCATCGCCGATCTGCGGGTAAAAAGCGCACATGCAAATAAAGAAGACCATCGCCGGTAGCATGGCGAGAGGCCCGGCTAGGAGGCCTGCCTTGATGGCATCCGCATCGCTCCTCATGTGCCGCACCACCGGCAGGACTACAACGGCGCCGATGATGTTGTAGCCTGCGTAGGTCACGCCTCGAAACGCCCATCCATCGGCGAACGCGGGCGTCGCAAAGCTGGGTGCGATCCGGCTGCCAAAGCTGATTGCTGCCAGAACGAGAAATGCGAAGTATGTGCCATAGAGGAAGATCGAGACCCACTTGAAGAGACGCTCGACAGAGGCATTCCCGAACGTGGTGAAGAGGACGATACCGGCGATCAGGCACAGCGTTCCGGCGAGCGGCGGCCAGCCGAAGAGGGCGGTGCCAAGAGCGGCCGAGGCGGCCCCAAAGACCGCGAGCACGATCACGATGTACGGGAAGTATGACAGCTCGAAAAGAATCGCGAGCGGCCCGAGCAGATGTTGGAAGAACTGTCGATAGTCGAGTGACCGCGTGGCGCGGGCGAAGAGGAACGTCGTCACGCAGACGGCGCTCCAGATCAGCATCGCAAGAATCATGCCGGCGAGCCCACCCCAGGGCGCGCTCGGAATGAAGAATTCGGCGAGCTCCCGACCGGTCGAGTAGCCACCACCAATGACGACTGCTTTGAACGCGAACCCCGGCAATATGAAGCGCTGAAACCATGTGGATCGCAGTACTGCTGGGTCACTCACGTGGGCGCGCCCCAGAGAGCTTCGGGGCATTCGATCATTCCGTCTCGGTAGCAGACCGCGGGCGTCCGGTCCTCCGCGAGAAAGATGGGACCGTCGAGGTCAACGACGCTGCACAGTTGGCCAAGCAGAAGGGAGGGGGCCATCGCGAGCGATGTGCCTAGCATGTTGCCGACCATGGCCTCAAGACCGAGTCGGGCCGCCTCGCGTGCCATCGCGAGCCCTTCGGTGAGACCCCCACACTTGTCGAGTTTGATATTCACGGTTTGGAATCGACCGACCAGGCTTGCAAGGTCGGCGAAGGACTGCGCGCTCTCGTCGGCCGCGATTGGAATCGGTGAGGCGAAGCCATCAAGGAGCGATTCATGTCCGATGGGGAACGGTTGCTCAACGAGCGCGACATTCGCCGCGAGAAACACTGGCATCAAGGTCTCGAGGAATGGCCGCGTGAAGCCTTGATTGGCATCGACGCCCAGCCAAACATCGGGGCGCGCGTCGCGCACGGCGCGAACGCGGTCCGCGTCCTGCGGCTCGCCGGTCAACTTTAGCTTGATGGCTTTGGCGTCGCGGTAGTGGCGAGCGCCGGCCGCCATCTCCTCCGGGGTTTTCGCACTCACAGTAAAAGTTGTCAGGAGCGGTCGCGGCCGCTCGAGTCCCGCGATTTGCCAAGCGGGCTGTCCCGTGAATTTGGCTTCGAGGTCCCAAAGCGCGCAATCGACGGCATTGCGCGCGCCACCTGCAGCGAGTAGGGGCTGCAGCCCTTTGCGGCTGATGTCTGATTCGAGCGCCGCACGGATTGATTCGATCCTCTTTGCGTTGCTCGTGACATCCTCGCAGGGTCGATAGTAGACCCCAGCCGCTTCTCCGCGACCGACACAACCATCCCGTTCCAGTGTCACGGTCAGCACATCCGTCTGATGCATCGTGTGCCCAGTTATCCGGAACGGCTCCTTCAGCCGAAACGCCTCGACCTCAACGGTAACTCCCACCGCGCGATGTCGCGAGCTGGTCATCGAGAGCTCACGCACTCGCTGATCAGCTGATCGAAGGCGGGGCCGCCGCGAATCGGATCGGCGACCGGCAAGCGAAGGGTCTTGGCATACTCGGCGAGCACCGACTGAGCTGAGGAGTCGTCGAGCGCGGAGGTATTCAGTGAGACGCCGCCGCAGCGCACTTGCGGGTTTGTGCGCCGGGCCAGCACGAGTGTGAGCTCAATCGCGTCCGGCAAGCTTGGGGTCGGATAGTTAGGGAAACCCAAAATGTTATCTCGTCCGACCTCGTGGCACATGACGATGACGTCGGGCTGGGTCCCATGGAGGAGCGCCAAGGACACGCCGGAGTAGGCCGGATGAAAGATGGAGCCCTGACCTTCGACGATGTCCCAGTGGTCAGCCGCAGCATCGGGGCTCAGCCGTTCGGCGGCGCCCGCAGCAAAGTCGGACACCACGGCATCGATTGGGATGCCGCCGCCGGCGATCAGGATGCCCGTCTGGCCCGTCGCACGAAAGTCAGCAGCAATGTCTCGACTGCGGAAGCCGCGCGCCAAGCTGAGCGCAGTATACTTTTTGCCCAGTGCGCAATCGGTTCCCACTGTGAGCAATCGTTTGCCGGTGCGCCGTCGGCCGGTCGCGATCGGCAGACCGGCCGGAGACTGACGAACATTAATGAGCCGTCGCCCAAGTCGTTCAGCGGTTGCGGCGAGGCCCGGAATATCCTCGAGCCGCGTGTGCATACCGCTCACAACGTCAAGCCCGGCCTCAAGCGCGTCGTTGAGCACCCCCGCCCAGCTGACCGGAATCGAGCCGCCGATTGGGGCGACACCGATCACGAGGCTGCGTGCGCCGCGTGCATGGGCGAGGGCCGGCGTCAGTGTTGGCAATCCGGTGGAAACGGTGGCGCCGGGCAGGGCGAACTCCCCGACACACAGGTCGGGCGCCCAGTCGCGCAGTCCGAAAGCGGTCTTCGCATGGGGAGCGGAGGTTTGCTCGCCGAGGAACAATAGATAGGGTCGGGGTATTTCGTACTGCATCGTTCCCATGTCCTCGATCGTGCGGGGGTGCTCGCGCCACATTGTGTGAGCTTTCGCAAGGATCGACCGATAGTCCGGTCGTCATCGCTCTGGTTGCCTCAAAGATCCTAGACGGGTATAAGGGTCCTGTCTAGAGAAATATTGGCCAACGAAGCCACGGTAATCCTGATAGCCACATCTATTAGAATCGCAGGCCAGCCGGGGGGATTGACGCATGACAAGAATGAAACGGATGGTGGGCACGGTGAGCGCTCTCGCGCTGACCGTGGGGTCGGCGGTGTTTGCCGCGCCGGGAGCGACGGATTCAACCGATGACAAGACCGGCGTAGCCTCGCTCGAGGAGATCGTGGTCACCGCACAAAAGCGTCAGGAACGCCTGCAGGACGTGCCGATCGCAATCACAGTGATGCAAGGTAACCTACTCGATAGTTCGAGTTCCGTTAGCTTGTTTGACGCACTGAGCAACGTACCCGGCGTCGCAGTCACCGGCTCGCAGAACGCGGGGTTGCAGGGAGGCGGCGCGCAGCTCACGATCCGAGGTGTAACGGCAGGCGCCCCAACGCTCGCAGGAACCAGTCCAATCGCCTATTACCTGGACGGTATTCCGTTCGGGCTGGTCAAGTCGGCCGTCGTCCCTGACCTCGCCCCTTATGATCTCGATCGCGTAGAAGTGTTGCGAGGGCCGCAAGGTACCTTGTACGGCGCCAGCGCAGAGGATGGCGTCGTCCGTGTCATCACCAACGACGCCGACCTGCAGAATTTCGACATCAAGACCCGCCTCTCCGGTGGGACGACCGAGAGCGGCGGCGGCAACTACCAGGGCGACTTCGCCGTTAACGTGCCCATCGTCGAAGGCAAGCTCGCGGTCCGCGCGGTGGTCGGCGAGGAATCTTTGAGCGGCTGGATCAACAGTCCGGTGCGGAACAATGTTAACGACGAGCGATTGACGACGGCACGCCTCAAGGTCGACGCACTCCCGGTAGATGACCTATCCATCGGCGTTGAAGCTTGGCATTCCGAGACGAAGTATGGCGCCCCGTCGCTGTCGTTGGACAATGGGACGATCACGGCGACGGAGCCGGAGCGGACGGATATCAAGTTCAACATGTACGGTCTCAGAATTGGATACGACTTCCATTCATTTTCCCTGAGCAGCATGTCAGGCTATATCGATTACGACAGCGATAACTACTTCGACATCTCGCCCGTCGGCCCACTGATCGGCGTCACGTTCCCCGAAGGTCCAAATTTCCCTCCGCTCGAGCACAACGTCCTCAATTCAAAGGTCTTCTCCGAAGAGATCAATCTGGCCTCGAAACCGCTCGACGCGTGGCGCTGGACTGCTGGCCTGTCTTACCGGGGCGCAAAAGATCAGCTGCTGCAACAATTTCTTGGCGTGGGCAACGAGGACCAATCAAAAGCGTACGCAGTGTTTGGGGAGTTGAGTCGCAAGTTTTTCCACGATCAATTGGAGTGGACTCTCGGCGGACGGTACTATCACGACGAAGAGTCGACTACCGACCTTATGCCGCCCCCGGGCATCCCGGTCGATCACTTTACCGCGTCATTTAACGCCACCACGCCGCGCATCGTGCTGTCCTGGTTCGCCCAACCCAACCTCACGGCCTACGCGTTGTATTCGCAGGGCTTTCGTAGCGGCTTCGGTCAGCAGCCCGTGATCCTCGAGGCAGCTCCGGGTTTTCCCCCGGTGCGACCGGACAAGCTTGATAATTACGAGATCGGTTCCAAAGGATCGCTCTGGGATGGCCGGCTGTCGTTTGACGCCGCGGTCTACTACGTGAAGTGGAATGACGTGCAGCAGTCCCTCACGGTGCTCTATCAAGGCTCCACTTTCGGCGCGTTCGTGAACGCAGGGTCGGCGAGTGGGGCCGGCGCTGAGTTTGCGGTTACGGCCCGCCTCCTGGACGGACTAGATGTGAGTGTGAATTCTAGCTGGAATGGCCTGAAATTCGACTCCGACGTCACGTCGGCGGACGGTCTGCTGTTTGCCAAGGGACAACGGCTGAATCGGTCGCCCGAATACACGGCCGGGGCTTCGGTCCGATATACGTTTGCTTTGGGTTCGGGCGGCTACACAGGCAACTTCGCCGCCTCGGGCAACTACACGTCGCAGATGTCGGCGCCGCCACAAATCGGCGTCGCCAACGGGATGGTCTTTGAGGGCAGCAATCTCGTAATTGCACGCGCGAGCGCGACCGTCAAGGCGTCGGCGCATTGGTCCGCAACCGCCTTCGTCGACAACATCAACAACTACAACCGGTCGCCGTTCCCCGAATTCCCAGGCCTACAGGAGTGGGACGAGCGCGTGAGGCCGCGAACCTATGGGCTACAGTTCGAATACCATCTACGATAGCCACTCGGTGGAGCACCTCATGCCCGAGGCGGTGGACGCAGCCCTGCGTCGGCGAGTTTGTGCGATAGTGCCGCACCAGGGTGGCAGGGGCAGTGACACTGCGCGAATTCGACTAGAGATAGCGCTTGTTTTGCTGCTCGCGATAACACCGCTGCCGATCTGGGCAGCCTCCAACGCGGTTGCGATGACCCGGCAGGCGCTGAAGATTTATGTGTCGGTCGACATGGAGGGCGTTGCGGGCGTGGTCTCCGGGGATCAGCTGAATCCCCCCGGCTTTGAATACGAGCGCTTTCGCGCCTTTATGACGGACGAGGCGGTCGCGGCGGTGCACGCCGCCGCTGACGCTGGCGCCGCCGAGGTGGTGGTCAGCGACTCCCACGGCAATGGCGAGAATCTGCTGGTGGAGCGGTTCCCCAAGGACGTGAGACTGGTGCGCTCGTTCCCGCGCCGCGGGGCCATGCTCGCAGGTTTGGATGCATCGTTCGCCGCGGTTGTGTTCATCGGCTACCATGCTTCGACGACGAACTCCACCGGCGTGCGTGCGCACACGATTTCGAGTGCGCACTTTACCCGGGTCGCGCTCAACGGCGTGGCTGTGACCGAGGCGGAGTTCAACGCGGCCTACGCGGGCGATCTCGGTGTGCCGGTCGTGTTCGTCTCGGGCGATGACGCCGCTATTGAAGAAATCAATGGACGTCTGGGCCCCCTGGACTCGGTTGTCACGAAAACAAGCCTGGGCTTTCATGCCGCGGAGACGCTCACTCCGGCCGCTGCGTGCGATGCGATCTACCAGGGCGTCCGGTCGGCGATCGGGCATCGCGGTCAACGGAAGCCGCTTGAGATCGCGCACCCGATTACAGTCGAACTATCCCTCAAAAACTACCGAGCGGCGGAAGTGTTGAGCTACTTGCGCGCGATTCAGCGCGCAGATGCGCACTCCGTGCGTTTCGTGGGTCAAGACATGCAGGAAGTCTCCGATTTTGTCGACTTTGTGGATTTCTACAATGCGGACTTGACGCCTTGAAGCCGCTATCCCTTCCGAAGGCCTGCGGCCTCGAAGCGGATATCTCGACTCCCGTGCCAGAGGATGTCTCGCCCTAGCCGTTCCAGGCGATCGAGACCATCGACGATCGTCAGAAAGTGATTACCCGCGAGTTCGCCGGCGACACTATTGAATCGTGCGCTCCCGTAGGGGACCAGAATCTCTGTCTCGCTGACACCGGCGGGATAGAAGAGAATCTGGCCCGGCTTCGGGTGGGAGATCGGATCCTCCGGCCCGACGGCGAGGTCGAACGTGCCAAGCGGGATCCAGCACGCCTCTCCACTCCAGCGTGCATGGATGATCTTTTGCGAGTACGGCAATAGACGCCGGAACGCGGCGCACGTATGCGGCGAGACACCGACTTCCCACCGCGCGGTGAAGGTGTCGTCACCGATCTTGATCTGCACAGCGTCCGAGGCAAGCGCGCCGCTCATCGAGGGGCTCCCGCCGCGACCGGTGCGCCACAACCCAACTGGTCGGCCGTACCGGCGGTCCGCCGCACCTCATCGACCATCGCCTGGACGGTGGACAGGACAACGTCCGGCCGATCATCACTGATCATGTGTCCGCTGCGCTCGGCGACAACCAAGTGTCGATTTGGGAATCCGGTGACGATCGACTTTCGACCCGCGTCGAACGCATCATTCCAGGCATCCGTTGGCAGCCAACGGATGCCGGCCGCCACGACCGTGATGGGCACGGTATTCGGGAACAGTGCTTTGCGCACGATGTTCAGGTCAGCGGGGAACGAGTCCCGCATCCGCGTCGAGGCCGCGACGAGCTTTGGCGGCGACGTCGGCATTTGAAAGGGAATAGCGCTTGGGCCACCGATTGCGTCGACGGCTGCGACGGTTTGCGGATCGAGCAGCACGACGCCCTTCGTGATCTGGGGATAGCTATGTGCATAGAGCTGTGCCAAGAGGGCACCGTACGAATGCGCGACAAGCACCACGTCCTCGGGTACCTTGGCCTTACTTAGGCCCTGCCGCAGCCAGGTTACCTGTTGATCAATGCCGTAGGTGCCATGCGGGAGATGGCTACGACCAAAGCCGGCACGGTCGTAGCTGACGACGGCCGAGCCGGTTGCCGCGTGCAGTTGCGGTTGGAGCTTCGTCCACTCAGAGGAATCAAGGCTACCGGCCGCTTCGAGCAGGATCGTCGGCGAGCAGCCTGGCGTCACCCGAAAGTGCAGGACCGTGCCACCGACGTCGATCATCTCGTCCGATGCTGTTGGACCGGGCGTGCCTGCCATGGCAGTCATCGCCAGCAGCGATGCGGCCAGCATGAACGCCACCCGCAGCCGCTGCCCATGCACCACTTCGCCGATGGAACGATGGTGACTCTGATGCCGGGTGGCACTGACCGGCCTCAGTAGGTTTGAAAGGGCGCTTGCGTCGTCGTTCATGGATTCCATCCCGGCTGTCGGTGATGCCGCATTCGGCGGCGATAGGTTCTCTATACAGGACTGTTATATCCTCTCGGGGACTTTCATGCAATGAATGTTTTAGCGGCACGGTTATTCACGAGTGTGAACTCTAGTGCGATACGTAGCTGCGAGCGTTGAAGCGCCGTCGCGGAGCACTTGGTACGACTGCGGGCTCCGTGGTTGCTGAGGACGAGTCCTATGCTGGGACTACCGATTCTCGTCAAAAGAATGCGAAAGTGACCGAGTGCTCGTCGGCATCTCAAACCGCGATCCACCCCGAGGCGTTCCACAATCGTTGGCGCGAACTCCCGGGCCGCTCCACGACCGGTACGTCAGTTGCTGGGCGACGTCGACCGTCAGCGGCGGTGACTGTGCGCCTTCGCGCGCGGGGGTGCCGCGGTGACTCGCTTGACAGTGGGACGCTCGAGCAGCCGTACGACCGGTTCCGCGACCGCTCGTGGGGATGCTTCCGGCAGCGAATTCAACAGCGCATCATCGATATCCGAACAGCTGCCGATGATCATGGCCTCATCGCATCCGGCGCCGACCAGATAGGCATGGCCCATCGTCGAGTCGATGTAAACGCACTGTCCCGTCTCGAGCGTCACGGGCGCATAAAATTCCGTGTGGACCTCAATACGGCCACTTAATACGTAGAGAAACTCTTCGCCCGCATGTCGGACAAGATCGCCGAATTCCTCCAGCGTCTTTGCACGAAGTCGGGCCGCCATCGGAAGCATGCGCTTCTTGCGCAGGTCGGGGCACAAGAAAAAGTATTCGTAGTTTTTAGACTCGACGCGCACAGCGGTGTCGAGGGTGCCGATACTGCGGCGCGTCATCTGCGGACTTTCGGGCGCGTCTGGTGAGCCGGCGAACAGGTCCGACATCTTAATCTTCAGCCGCTGACTGATCTGAAGCAGCTTGTCATAGCCAAGCGTCAACCGGTCATGCTCGACCTTGGCGAGCGTCGAGAGGGGAATACCCGTCTTCTCGCTCATCTCCTTCAGCGTCCAGTCGTGGCGCGCTCTCAGCGAGCGAATCAGCGCGCCTAAGGTCGGCGGGTTGTCATCCATTTGCACGATATCCTCAATTTTCTTGGTTCCTGCAGCGCGATTCTGACAAGGTTTCGCGCCTCCTGGCCACCTACCGAGCATCGAAATGCGATCCGACGATCGACTAAGCGCCGATCGGGTGCGTGTCCATGATAGCACGAAAGATTGACTGTTCTCCATACAGACGTTACCGTCCTGTACAGAAAAATTACTGGCGACACCCACGAGGTACTGCATGACTTCAACGACAAACCGCGGAATCTCGCGCGCCTTGCTCCTCCTACTTTCCATCGGCTTTGCCGCCCGCGGCTGGGCCGCCGCGCCTGAGTTTGACCTCGCGATCCAGGGAGGCCAGATCTTCGATGGGACCGGCGGCCCATCCTACCTCGGAGATGTCGGTATCCGGGGCGAACGCATCGTCTACGTGGGGCCACCCCGTCCGATGACGGCGAAGCGTACGATCGATGCGCACGGTCAGGCAGTCTCGCCCGGCTTCGTCAACATGCTGAGCCAGGCACAAGAGAGCATGATTGCGGACGGTCGGGAGGAAAGCGACCTCTTTCAAGGCGTCACACTCGAGGTGATGGGTGAAGGCGACTCGATGGGTCCGTTGACCGACCCAATGGCCGCGCGCAATGAATCGCGCGAATCCGACATCAAATATCCCATCAATTGGCGCACGCTCGGGCAGTACCTACAAGCTAGAGAGCGGGCAGGTACGTCGCTCAACATCGCCTCATTTGTCGGCGCCACGACCGTTCGTGACTTCGTGCTCGGGGAGGCCGACGTGCAGCCTTCGCCGAAACAACTGCAAGGAATGCGCGCCCTCGTGCGCCAGGCCATGGAGGAGGGCGCGCTCGGAGTCTCTTCCGCGCTCATCTACACGCCCGCGACCTTCGCCAAGACAGACGAACTTGCGGCGCTTGCCACCGAGGCTGGAATGTGTGGGGGAATCTACATAACCCATATGCGAAGCGAGGGAGACCGCCTCCTTGAGGCGGTGGACGAGACCATCTCGATCGCGCGACAGAGCGGCGCTCCGGCCGAGATTTATCATCTGAAGGCAGGCGGGAAGTCGAATTGGCCCAAGCTCGATGAAGTCATCGCAAAGGTCAACTCTGCTAGAAAGTCTGGTGTACGCATCACGGCGGACATGTATACCTATACGGCCGGCGGTACCGGACTCGACGCGGCAATGCCGCCGTGGGTTCGTGAAGGAGGCCTCGAAGCGTGGACTCAACGAATGAAAAGTCCGGAAGTCCGTGCGCGAGTTGCCAAAGAGATGGACGACCCCCACGCGGGCTACGAGAACTTGTACCTCAAGGCGGGCCCTGACGGCATGATTCTCGCAGCATTCAAGAGCGAGAAACTCAAGCCGCTCACCGGGAAATCGCTGACCGAGGTCGCGAACATGCGACACGAAAGCCCGGAGGACACTGCCATGGACCTCGTCATTGAGGACGGCAGCCGCGTGGGTGTCATCTACTTCGTGATGTCCGAGGATAACGTGCGAAGGGAGACCATGTTGCCATGGATGAGCTTTGCGTCGGACGAAGCAGCGCCCTCGCCCGAGGGAGTCTTTCTAAAATCAAACGCACATCCACGGGCATACGGCAACTTCGCGAAGTTACTGGCCACGTACGTGCGCACGGATAAAGCGGTTACATTGCAGGATGCCATTCACCGCCTGACAGCACTTCCCGCGGCAAACCTATCGTTGAAGGATCGTGGCCTGTTGAAAGAGGGCTATTTTGGCGACATCGTCGTGTTCGACCCGAATAAGATCCAGGACCACTCCACTTACGTTAAGCCCCATCAACTCGCGAGCGGTGTGAACGATGTCATCGTCAACGGGCAACTCGCGCTATCGGACGGAATTGCAACCGGCGGGCATTCCGGGCAGTTCGTGCGCGGGCGGGCCTGGGCGGACGGGAAAGGCGGCGGCTGTCGCGCCTCAGCGAAGGACTGGCCGTGGGCGTGGTGAGTCGCCCACGCCGTGGTGCCGGACCGTGATACCGAGCGCGCTGCAGGCCGACGCTCTTCGAGTGGTGACACTAGAGGACCGCTACGTTCGCGAAAATGGAACGGTGCTTCTCAGTGGCACCCAGGCACTTGTCCGGCTGCTGTTTGAGCAGCGTCGTCGCGATGCGGCGGCAGGCCTCGACACCGCGGGCTTCGTCAGCGGCTACCGAGGGTCGCCCTTGGGCGGGCTTGACATGCAACTCTGGCGAGAACGCGAGCGGCTGTGCGCCGCGCGCATCCACTTCGAGCCGGGCGTCAATGAAGATCTCGCGGCCACCGCGGTGTGGGGCTCCCAGCAAGTGCCACTGCTGCCGGAAGCCAACGCCGTAGGCGTCTTCGCGCTCTGGTACGGCAAGGGCCCGGGCGTCGATCGGGCGGGCGATGCCATTAAGCACGGCAACCGTCAGGGGACGTCCCGGTATGGCGGCGTGCTCGTCGTCTTTGGTGATGACCACCCCGGCAAGAGCTCAACCATTTCGCACCAGAGCGAGCAAGCACTGGGAGCAAACGGCGTTCCGGTGCTGTACCCGGCGAGCGTGCAGGAGTATCTGGATCTCGGCTTGCATGGCTACGCACTGTCCCGACACGCCGGAACGTGGGTCGGGCTCAAGTGCGTCAACGAGACGGTCGAGACTACGAGCGTCGTCGACGTGGCCCCGGGCCGGATCCTTTGTCGCGTACCACCATTGTCTCCCGGGGACTCCAATGACATCCACGGGCGATTTGCCTTCGACCCGCTCGGCGACGAACAGCGTCATGTGCGACAGCGTCTTCCACGCGTGCACGCCTACGTTCGAGAAAACGCTCTTGACCGTGTCACACACGGTCGATCCGTTCACGGTGACGCAGCCACCCTCGGTATTGTTGCGGCCGGAAAGAGCTGGCTCGACGTCATCGAGGCGCTGGACGCACTCGGGCTGGATGCGGCGCGGCTCGCAACACTCGGTATTGCCGTCTACAAGCCCGCGCTGATCTGGCCGCTAGAGCCCATAGCGCTCACCGACTTCGCAAAATCCCGCGCCGAATTACTGTTCGTCGAAGAAAAAGCGGCGTTCCTCGAGCCCCAGGCTGCCCACCATCTCTACAACCTGTCGGCCAACGAGCGACCCCGCATTGTCGGTAAGCGCAACGAGTGCGGCGCACCGCTCTTGCCCTCCGACGTGTCGCTCGAACCCCTCGAGATCGCGCGCGTAATTGGCCTGCGCCTTCGGCGCTTGGGGGAGTGTGATTCCGCGCTCGAGGAGCGGCTCAAATGCATCGAGCGAGATCTCAACGAGGCGCGCGCACGAGTCGCGGGTCCAACCGCCCGGGCGCCGTACTTCTGCTCAGGGTGTCCGCACAATTCGTCGACGCGCCTGCCGGAAGGCAGCCTCGGCATGGCGGGAATCGGCTGTCATACGATGGCGATCGGCATGAACCGCCGCACGCTGCCACCAACACAGATGGGTGGAGAGGGACTCAACTGGGTGGGGATCGCCCCGTTCACCGGCGTTCGGCACGTCTTCCAGAACCTGGGCGATGGCACCTATTTTCACTCGGGGCTGCTCGCAATCCGCGGGGCCGTGACCGCCGGCGTCAATATCACCTACAAGATCCTAGTCAACGACGCGGTGGCGATGACCGGTGGGCAGCCCGTCGAGGGCCATCTGTCGGTTGCGGAGATCACGCATCAGCTGCGCGCAGAACGGGTCCAGCGGATCGCGGTAGTCTCGGATGACGTGAGCAAGTATGGGCCAGCGCCGGCGTTTGCATCTGGTGTCACGGTACACGATCGATCGGCACTTGACGTCGTGCAGCGCGAGCTACGCGAGACGCGAGGCGTTAGCGCGCTCCTGTACGACCAGACCTGTGCCGCGGAAAAACGCCGGCGCCGCAAGCGCGGGCGACTGCCCATTCCGGAGCGGCGCCTGCTGATTAACGAACTCGTGTGCGAGGGGTGTGGGGACTGCACCACCGCATCTAACTGCGTGTCGATCGAGCCTCTGGAGACCGAATTCGGGCGTAAGCGCGCGATTGATCAGTCGAGTTGCAACCAGGACTACGCCTGCGCGGACGGGTTCTGCCCGGCGTTCGTCAGCGTTCGCGGCGCGGCCTTGCGCCGTGAGACGCCGACCGATATCGAAGCCGCGCTGATCGGTGTGCCAGATCCACAGCCATTCTTTGGTGCACCGCGTCTCTCCGTTCTCATTACGGGAATCGGCGGAACAGGCGTTGTGACCGTCGGAGCGGTGCTCGCAATGGCAGCACACCTCGAAGGGTTTGCTGCGAGCGTCTTTGACATGACGGGGCTAGCGCAAAAGGGCGGGGCGGTGCTGTCGCATCTGAAGTTCGCGGAACGGCCAGCAGAGATCGCGGCACCGCGGGTCGGGATGCTAGCGGCGGATGTGATTCTAGGCTGCGACCTCGTCGTGACGGCCTCCGCAGAAGTACTTCGAAGTATGAATCCGGAGCGGACCCGGCTGGTGGTCAATTCTCACCTCGTTCCAACCGCCGTCTTCCAGGCGAACCCCGACGTCGATTTTCGAGCCGCAGAGCTGCACCAGGCGATAGCTCGGTCGCTCGGCTCGTGCGAATCGGAGCGCATCGATTCCACTCTGGCGGCGACAACGCTGCTCGGGGATACGGTGGCGGCGAACCTGCTTCTGGTAGGGTTTGCGTTGCAACGCGGCTGGCTCCCCGTCGGCGCACCCGCGGTCGAGCGAGCCATCGAACTCAATGGGACCGCAGTCGAACTGAATCGTCGCGCGCTGCAGCTGGGTAGGTTGGCCGCGCACGCACCCGAACGGCTCGCCCGGCTGATTCAGGAAGCAGCCGCCGCTCGTCGTGTGACCCCGGTGCTGAAGATCCCGGACGGCGAGGGCGCGACCGAGGCGCGGATTCGGGTACGGGAGGCGTTCTTGGCCGAGTACCAAGATCGAGCCTATGCGCAGCGCTACCGTTCGCTTATCGATCGCGTTGCCACCCGCGAGCAGGCAGTGGTGCTCGGCTCGAAGGCTCTCACAGACGCGGTTGCACGAGGCTATTTTAAGCTTCTCGCCTACAAGGACGAGTACGAGGTCGCGCGTTTGCACGCGACGACACTTGCGGGGCAGCTCGACGCGACGTTCTCAGGCGCGGCGAAGCTATCGTTCCACCTGGCGCCGGCGGGGCTCGCCCGGCCGGATCCGCAGACAGGCCAGATCCGAAAGATCGAACTGGGATCGTGGATTCTTCCGGTGTTCCGCTTGCTCGCGAAATTCAAATTCCTGCGGGGCACGGTCTTCGACCCGTTCGGCTATACCCGGAACGCAAGTTGGAGCGTCGCCTGATCAGTGAGTATGAGGAGCTGGTCGAACATATGACGCAGTCTCTTCGCTCGGAACGGCTGGACCTTGCCGTGGAGCTCGCAAGATTGCCAGACGGCATCCGTGGATTCGGACACGTCAAGGACCGACATGTTGCAGCGGTAAAGAAACGGGAGACGGAGTTACGGCAGCAATGGGACCGAGGACGAACGGAAGCAACCGCTACTTAGAGCAGTAGTGAAGCGATGCAACTTATGTCATCGCATTGATTGTACAAAGCGCTCCAAACAACAGCCATTTACGACACATGGTATGTTTAAGAGCGCAAATCTCGTTGCACTACCCACTGACGATGAACTCCTCTGCATCCTTGTCGAGGTCCTTCTCGCGGAAGGGGAAG
>CAZYCD010000015.1:47740-51311 GCA_964645345.1 uncultured Micromonosporaceae bacterium | reverse complement strand
CCGAGCACGCCCTGGGCCACGAGTACCAGGCCGAGCGCGACGATGACCGCGTTGAGCGGTGGCGCGTCGGCGACCCGCCGCATCACCAGCCGCTCGACGACCGCGCCCAACACCAGGCCGGCCAGCAGCGCGGCGAGGAAGCCCAGCCAGTACGAGCCGGACCGGCCGGTGACCGTGTAGGCCAGGTACGAGGTGGCGACCGCGAGCACGCCCTGGGCGAAGTTCACGATCCGGGTGCCCCGCCAGATGAGAACCAGCGCGAGCGCGAACGCCGCGTACACCGCGCCGTGCGACAGCCCGTCGACGGTGAGGAACAGGAAGCGGTCCATCAGAACCCCAGGTAGGCGTGGCGGAGTGCGGCGTCGGCGGCCAGCCGCTGGGCCTCGTCGGCGGCCACCACCCGGCCCAGCGACATGACCACGCCCTGGTCGGCGACTGACAGTGCGCTGCGCACGTTCTGCTCGACCAGCAGCACGGTCAGCCCGGTCTCGTCGCGCAGTTGGCGCAGCAGGCCCATGGTCTGGGCGACGACCCGGGGCGCGAGCCCCAGGGACGGCTCGTCCAGCAGCAGCAGCCGGGGCCGGCCGACCAGCGCGCGGCCCAGCGCCAGCATCTGCCGCTCGCCGCCGGACAGTTGGTGGCCGGGCTGCTTCCGGCGCGCGGCCAGCGGCGGGAACAGCTCGTACACCTCGGCGACGTCCCGGCGCAGGTGGACCCGGCCGGCACCCCACACGCCGGCCCAGTCGAGGCGCCATGCGCCGCCGAGCATCAGGTTCTCCTCGACGGTCAGCTCGGCGATCACGCCGCGGCCCTCGGGTACGTGGCCGATTCCCCTGTGGACCAACCGCTCGGTGGGCAGGTCCGCGAGGTCGGCACCGTCGAACACGACCCTCCCCGCCGACGGCCGGATCAGCCCGGACAGCGCGCGCAGCAGGGTCGTCTTGCCGGCCCCGTTGGCACCCAGTACGGCGCAGATCGTGCCGGCCGGTACCCGCAGGTCGACGCCGTGTAGCACGGGTACCCCGTGGTACCCGGCGGTCAGGCCGTCGACCTGGAGAAGGGCCGTCATGTCGCGGCCTCGGCGGTGGTACCGAGGTACGCGTCGGCGACCGCCGGATCGTCCCGGATCTCCTGCGGGGTACCGGCGGCGATCACCCGACCGAAGTCGAGCACCACGATGTGGTCGCAGACCCGGGTCACCAGGTCCATGTGGTGCTCCACCAGCATCACCGCGCAGCCGCCGCCCGACCGGGACGGCAGGGCGCGGATCAGCGTGGCCAGCTCGTCGATGTCCTCGCCGCCCAGCCCGCCTGCCGGCTCGTCCAGCAGCAGCAGGCGTGGCCGGCTGACCAGCGCCCGGGCCAGGGCCACCCGCTTGCGTACCGCGTACGGCAGGCTGTCCGGCCGGCGCCCGGCCGTGTCCGCCACGCCCAGCTCGGACAGGCAGTCCAGGGCCGCCCGGCGCAGCGCCCGCTCGTCGCGGTCGGCGTGCGGCGCGGCGAGCAGGTTGGCGCCGAAGCCGGTGCGGGCCGACGCGGTCGCGCCGACCACCACGTTCTCCAACACGGTCAGGCCGTCGAACAGTCCGACGCCCTGCAGCGTGCGGGCGATGCCGAGCCCGGCGAGCCGGTGGGGCCTCGGTCGCAGGGGCGCACCGGCCCAGGTCATCGTGCCCGAGCGGGGTCGCACGAAGCCGCAGACCACGTTGAACAGAGTCGTCTTGCCGGCACCGTTGGGGCCGATGACGCCGACCACGGCGCCCGGCGCGACGCGCATCGAGACGTCGTCGAGGGCGACCAGCCCGCCGAAACGCACGCCGATCGCGCGCAGGACGAGACCGGATTGCTCACCGTCCGGAGCGTTCCCGGACGGGGGTTCTCCAGCGTCCGGAGCGTTCCCGGACTCCCCAACGGCGGCCATCGACATCACGCTCTATCCCGGGCGACGGTGCACGGCTGGCGTCTGTTGCGGACAAACTTACGGTGTTAGTTAAGCCCGCGCCAGACACAAGCCGGTAACGCTCCGGTCATCCGCGAGGCGTCGAGAAGTCCTCCTCGCGGTACTCGCCGGCCGGGCGCGCGTCCGGCTCGGCGTGCTTGTCGCGCTCGCTGGCACGCAGCTCCACCCGGCGGATCTTCCCGGAGATAGTCTTCGGCAGCTCGGCGAACTCGAGGCGGCGGATGCGCTGGAACGGCGCCAGGTTGGCGCGGCAGTAGGCGAAGATGGCCTGCGCCGTCTCGGGCGTCGGCTCCCAGCCCGCGGCCAGCACGACATAGGCCTTGGGCACCGCCAGCCGCACCGGGTCCGGCGACGGTACGACCGCCGCCTCGGCCACCGCCTCGTGCTCGATCAGCACGCTCTCCAGCTCGAACGGCGAGATCCGGTAGTCCGACGCCTTGAACACGTCGTCGGCGCGGCCGACATAGGTCAGGTACCCGTCGGCGTCGCGGGAGGCGACGTCCCCGGTGTGGTAGTAGCCGCCCGCCATCGCCTCGGCGGTACGCTCCTCGTCGCCGTGGTACCCGACCATCAGGCCGAGCGGGCGGTGCGACAGGTCGAGGCAGATCTCCCCCTCGTCGGCCGGCTGGCCGCTGGCCGGGTCGATCAGCGCCACCCGGTACCCGGGCGTGGGCCGGCCCATCGAGCCCGGCTTGACCCGCTGCCCCGGCGTGTTGGCCACCTGTACCGTCGTCTCGGTCTGGCCGAAGCCGTCCCGGATGAGGATGCCCCAGGCCCGGCGTACCTGCTCGATGACCTCCGGGTTGAGCGGCTCCCCGGCACCCACCACGTTGACCGGCGGCCGCTTGAGCTGCCCGAGGTCGGACTGGATGAGCATGCGCCACACGGTCGGCGGGGCGCAGAAGCTGGTCACCGCGCAGCGGTCCATCTCCCGCAGCAGGCGCGCCGCGTCGAACCGGGTGTAGTTGTGGATGAATACGCACGCCTGCGCGTTCCACGGGGCGAAGACGTTGCTCCACGCGTGCTTGGCCCAGCCCGGCGAGGAGATGTTCAGGTGGACGTCACCCGGGCGCAGGCCGATCCAGTACATTGTGGACAGATGACCCACCGGGTATGAGGCGTGCGTGTGCTCGACCAGCTTGGGCTGAGCCGTGGTACCCGACGTGAAGTACAGCAGCAGCGTGTCGTCCGCCCGGGTCGGCCCGTCCGGGGTGAAGTCAGCATCCGCGCCGTCGGCGTCCACATAGGACAGCCAGCCCTCGGCCGCGGCGCCGACCGCGATCCGGGTGTACTCCCCCGGCACGTCGGCGAACTTCGCGGTGTCGGCGGACCCTGTGACCACGTGCCGCGCCCGGCCCCGGTCGATCCGGGCACGCAGGTCGGCCGGGCCCAGCAGCGGGGTGGCCGGGATCAGCACGGCACCCAGCTTCATCGCGGCGAGGATCGTCTCCCAGAGCTCGACCTGGTTGCCGAGCATCAGCAGCAGCCGGTCGCCCCGTGAGACTCCCTGCCCGCGCAGCCAGTTGGCCACTCGGTTCGAGCGGGTCGACAGCTCCGCGAAGGACAGCCTCCGCTCGCTGCCGTCCTCCTCGACGATCCACAGCGCGGTGCG
>CAZYCD010000015.1:0-47730 GCA_964645345.1 uncultured Micromonosporaceae bacterium | reverse complement strand
GGCTACGACCGGTTCCAGGTCGACGCCCTGATCCAACGCGCGGGCGAGTCGTTGCCCTGCGCGATCACGTCGAACCAGTCGAGTGCCCAGTTGAACTCGCCCAGCTCGGGCCACTCGAAGCCGGCGTACGCGGCCGGGTAGTCGTTGCGGTTGGCCAGCAGGAAGTCACGCGCCGCGCGGAAGGCCGCACCGGCCTCGGTTGCCGTCATCGGCACACGTTAACCCCTGGCGGCCGGTCCGTTCCTGCGGCGGTTGCGGCGGATCTCCTGGACGCCGACCGTGACGGTGAGCAGCGCGACCCCGGACGGACCGGCCACCCACGCCGGCCACGGGTACACCGCGTGGCCCTTGCCGGCCATCACCAGCAGCCAGACCACGAGGTTGATGCCGACCACGCCGCACCAGATGATCCAGAGCACGATCAGCGCGGTGGGCAGGCCCCGCCCGGCACCCGCGGCATCTTGCGACGCGGCCTGCGATCCGGCCGGTACCTGCGGCGGTTGCGGCTGCGCGACCGCGACCGTACCCCCGACGATGGCCGGCGGCAGGTCGTCCAGCAGCAGGTTGAGCTCGGCGTAGGTCTGCGCCTGGTAGGCCAGCCGCAGCCGGTCGTCATACTCCGCCAGCCGCAGTCGGCCCTGGTCCAGGGCGGCACGCAACCGCTCGGCCACCCACTGACGGTCCTCGTCGGCGGCCCGCAGCCGGTCGTCGCCGGTCGACCGCTGACCGTCCTGCTCGGCGTGGTGCGCCGTCATCGCTGACCCATCCCCCGATCGCCTTGCGTTGTGTGCTGCGCTACACGATAAAGAATCGCCCCCGGGGGATTGTCCGACAAGTCCCCGGGGGCAGCACGCCGCTATCAGGCGGCTCTGATCTGGGCGCGGTACCTTGGCCGGGCGCAGCGCAGCGCCGGTGACCGATGCCCGCCCCGCCCGAGGACTCACGTGCCCGAAGATTCCAGCCCCAGCCCACCCTCCGCCGATCCCCCGGAGCAGCCCGAACCCGGAGCCCGGTCAGCGGCGGACCAACCTGCCGCCGAGCCGGCGGTGCCCCCGGAGCAAGCCGATCGGCCGTCGACGGACGCGGAGGCCGCCGACGACCAGGCTCCTGGCGGGGACACCCCGGCACCACCCGGAGCCCGGTCGGCGGCGGACGAACCTGCCGCCGAGCCGGCGGTGCCCCCGGAGCAAGCCGATCGGCCGTCGACGGACGCGGAGGCCGCCGACGACCAGGCTCCCGGCAGGGACACCCCGGCACCGGACACCACCAACCCGGACACCACCAACCCGGCCGGAGCAACCGCCGGCGCGCCCGGCGCGGACGCATACGGCGGCGGCGAGCTCACCACAACGACGGTGGTCGTGCGGCCCGCACTGTCCGCTACGGACGGTGTCGAGCCGGAGGCGCCCGGCCCGGTCGACCACGGCCGCATCCCGCTGTGGGCGCGCGCCCTGGTCGCGCTCGGCGCGCTGCTCATGGTGGGCAGCCTGACCGGCCTGGTCGCCGGCAAGTTGCTCCTCGACCGGTACACCGGCAGCGTGCACCAGGAGCACCTGCTCGGCGGGGCGCAGGCCACCGCGGCGGCCAGCGGCGCCGGCGGCGGCGAGCCGGTGCCCGCCTCCATCGACGGTCCGCTCAACCTGCTGCTGGTCGGCATCGACGAGCGAACCAACGCCCCGGCCGACGGCGCCCGCGCGGACTCGATCATCATCCTGCACGTCCCGGCCAACCACGACGCCGCCTACCTCATATCGGTACCGCGGGACAGCCGGGTACACAT
Source organism: uncultured Micromonosporaceae bacterium (assembly GCA_964645345.1). Lineage (GTDB taxonomy): Bacteria > Actinomycetota > Actinomycetes > Mycobacteriales > Micromonosporaceae > Rugosimonospora. The sequence goes on along the minus strand of CAZYCD010000015.1, from coordinate 45,950 downwards.
CCCGGCGTACCCGAAGACGGGGTACCGCGGGGGCACCGACAAGATCAACGCAGCGTTCGCCTTCGGCTGGCTCAACGGCGGCGGCCGCCAGGGCGGCTTCGAGCTGCTTGCGCTGACCCTCAAGGAGCTGACCGGGATCAGCTTCAACGCCGGCGCGATCATCAACTTCGGCGGCTTCACGTCGGTCGTGGACGCGATGGGCGGCGTAGACATGTGCGTCGACGAGAGGACCATTTCGGTACACGTCGGCTGGGACGCCAACGGCAAGGAGACGCCGCCTTACGACATCGTCCCGCCCGACTACACGCCGAGGAAGATCTACGGCGTGCGGCCGCAGGTCTACGAGGTGGGCTGCCAGCACATGGCCGGCTGGGAGGCGCTGGACTACGTGCGCCAGCGCGAGCTGCTGCCCGACGGCGACTACGCCCGCGAGCGCCACCAGCAGCAGTTCCTCAAGGCGGTGGCGAAGAAGCTGACCAGCCTCGGGGTGCTGGCCAACCCGCTGCGGCTGGACTCGGTACTGCGCTCGGCGGCGAACACGCTGACCTTCGACGGCGGCGGGTACTCGATGACCGACTGGCTGTTCAACCTGAAGGCCGTCTCGCCCGGCAACATCGTGATGCTGAAGACCAACGGCGGGCAGTTCAACACCGAGTACATCGGCGGGCAGGCGTTCGAGATCCTCGACGACACGAGCCTGGTGCTGCTGCAGTCCGCCAGGGACGACACGGTGGAGCAGTTCGTCGTGCAGCACCCGGACTGGGTCGCGGGCGACACCAGCTCCGTGCCCGCTTCGTCGTCACCGAGCCCGGCTCACTCGTGACCGGCCGGCGGTAGCGGTTCGACCTGCTCGACGCCGGCCGGCTGCACGGCGGCCGGCTGCCGCGGTACCACGCGGGACCCGGCGGCCGGCCCAGGGTCGGCGCGGGGCGGCTCGGCCTCAGCCGGTGCCGGCTCGGCCTCAGCCCGCGGCGAGGCGGGCAGCGGCGACCCAGTCGAGCGCTCGAGGAAGCGGAGCAGCTCCACCGGGAACGGCAGCACGAGCGTCGAGTTCTTCTCGGCGGCCACCTCGACGACCGTCTCCAGCAGGCGCAGCTGCAGCGCGGCCGGAGTGTCCGCCATGACCGAGGCCGCCTCGGCGAGCTTGTGCGACGCCTGCAGCTCGCCTTCAGCCGAGATGATCCGGGCGCGCCGCTCCCGCTCCGCCTCGGCCTGCCGGGACATTGAGCGCTTCATCGACTCCGGCAGCGCGACGTCCTTGATCTCCACCCGGTCGATGTGGATACCCCAGTCCAGCGCCGGACTGTCGATCATCATTTCCAGCCCCTGGTTCAGCCGCTCCCGGTCCGACAGCAGGTCGTCCAGCTCGCTCTTGCCGATGATCGAGCGCAGCGAGGTCTGCGCGACCTGAAGCACGGCGAAGTGGTAGTTCTGCACGTTGACGATCGCGCGTACCGGGTCGGTCACCCTGAAGTACACGACCGCGTCGACCTTGACCGTCACGTTGTCGCGGGTGATGCCCTCCTGCGCCGGTACCGGCATGGTGACGATCTGCAGGTTGACCCGGCGCAGCCGGTCCACCCCCGGTACCACCACCGTCAGGCCCGGACCGCGCAGCCCTTCGCGCACCCGGCCGAACCGGAAGACCAGTCCCCGCTCCCACTGCTTCACGACGCGCGCACCTGCCGCGAGGCCGACGGCTCCCAGCCCCAGCACGGCGATGGCGAGATCGACGAACACCATTGCGGCTCCCGCGATCAGATGGCGACGGCCCTCATGCGGATGGTAGCGCCGCCGGACCGAGCCGGGGTGTCGCCGCCGGCGGTCGTCGCCGTTCCGCCGTGCGGAATGGACGGGCGCCCGCGCAGTGTCCGGCGGCCCGGCAACGCCGCTAGCCTGTCCGTCGATATCGACAGGCACCAAAGCCTTGACAGCCAGCCGGGGCCGGTGGTCCCAGCCCTAGCAACACCGACCCGGCCGGACTCCGACGGTACCGGCCTCATCGACAAGGGCGCGGCGGCCGGGCTCGCGGTCGACGGCTGGACCGTCATGCCGTTCGACTTCGGCAGCCACAGCGCAGCATGGGCAGCGTGACGAAGACCGCGGCCGACGGGCTCAGGGCGGACGTCAAGAGCGCCTACGGGTACTCGGACACCGTGGCGTACGCGCACATCGGCATCTCGTCGATGAACGGCAAGACCGACGAGTCCGACGAGACCGTGTCAATCGCGGACTTCCAGACCATCCTGGCGTACGCGCAGCAGCACCACATTGCCCGGCTGACGTTCTGGTCGATCAACCGTGACCGGCAGTGCGGCGGAAGCACCACCGACGCCGACTCCTGCAGCGGGGTTTCCCAGTCCGCCTACCCGTACACGAAGGTGTTCGTGCAGTACACCGGCTGGGCGCAGCCGGAGCCGGTTGTTGGCGGAGGCGAGCACAGCCCCCGGTTCGGAGCCTGAGCCCGCAGGAGTAGAGGTGGCCGGTCGCGGTCTGCGGGCCGGCCACCCTCGGGTCCGGCGTCGACCGCGCAGGCCGCCGCGTCAGGACGCCCAGTCCTCGACCGTGGTGGTCACCGCCGCGCCGGTCGCGAGCGATTCCTCGATGGCCAGCGAGATCAGGTGGTCCTGGCAGCCGTCGGCTAACGGGTACGGCGCCGGCGCCTCGCCCCGCGCCCAGGCGCCGGTGCGCTCCGCGATGTCCGCCACTGCCAGATCGTCGTCGGACAGGCCGCTGCCGACGAACGGGTTGCGGTACACCACCGCGCCGTCGAGGCTGATGTGCTTGAGATCCAGCCCCTCCAGGTTGAGATCCCACCCGGTCTGCCGGCGGAGCAGGACCGACTCGACCGGCGTGGTGGCGTCGACCATCCGGACCACCCGGTCGTCGACCAGCTCGCCGCGCGAGCCGCGGATGACGATCCGGCGGGTACGCAACGGGTTCCACCACTGGTTGTCGGTGAAGTCGTAGAGGCCAGCGGCGCCGTCGAAGTCGATGGTCGCGAGCGTCGTGCGGGCCGGCTTCGGCTGCTCGTCGCCGGTCCAGCCGCTCGGTGTCAACGGGTCGACCAGCGGCGCGGTGAACGCCCGGGCGTGCACGGTCGCCGGCCGGTACCCGACGCCGAGCATCCCGCGCATCATCGACACCGCGTGGTACAGGTGGGTCGAGGAGACCTGTACCGAGGTCGGCTGGCCGATCAGTCCAGAGTGGACGATCGCGAGGCGGGCCGCGTGGCCGGGCATCAGCAGGTACTGCTCCGCCACCTGGACCAGGCCGCTGCCGCCCACCTCGGCCCACAGCGCGCGCAGCCCGTCGAGGTCGGGCGCGGGCGGGGTCTCGGCCAGCACCGGTATGCCCAGCGCGACCAGCTCCCGGGTGGCCACCGGGGTTACCGGCCAGGGCACGGCGACGATCACGTAGTCCGGCCGCTCGCGGGCCAGCAGGTCGGCGGTCGTCCGGAAGTCCGGTACGCCCCACTCCTCGCGTACCCGGGCTCCGGCCTCGGCGCCCCTGGTCACCACGCCGGTGGCGCGCAGGCGGTCGGGCAGCGCCGCCGCCAGCCGGAGGAAGAACCGGCCGCGCCAGCCGCTGCCCACCACCCCGAACGTGGTCACTGTCATGTCACAACCCCCTCGGTCGTCGCCGCCGAGGTAACCACAGCGTCCTCCGGCTGCGCCGCCCGGCCCTGCCGCTTCCCCGCCCGACCGGGCAGCACCGCGACCGCGACCGCCAGCGCGGTCAGCACCAGGCCCGCGCCGGTCGCGAAGGCGTGCCGGTACCCGAGGGTGGCCAGCACCGAGATGCCCAGCACGCCGCCCACCTGCTGGCCGGTGTTCACCAGCCCGGAGGCCAGCCCGGCATCGGCCTCGGCGACGGACGACATGGCCAGCATCACGACCGCCGGCAGGGCCAGCCCCGCGCCCGCGCCCAGCAGCAGCACGACCGGAAGCAGGTCGGCGACGAACGCGGCGTGCGCCGGTACCCGCGACAACAGCCCCAGCCCGGCCGCGATCAACGCGAGCCCGACCAGCAGCACCGGGCGGGCACCGAACCGGGCGTTGACCCGGGGCGACACGAGCAGCGACAGCGCCCCGATCCCGCCCGCGATCGGCAGGAAGGCGGCGCCGACCTGGGCCGGCCGGTACCCGAGTTGGCGCTGCAGGTACAGGGCGAAGATGAACTGGAAGCCCATCATGCCGGCGATCATCAGCGCCTGAACCAGGTTGGCGCCGCCGGTGGCGCGGGTACCGAGCAGGCGCAGGGGCAGCAGCGGGCGGGCGGCGGTCGCCTCGCGCGCCAGGAACCCGGCGAGCAGGATCACCGCGGCCCCGCCGGCGACGGCCGTCGTGGTCGAGGCCCAGCCGTGGTCCGGCGCGGTCACGATGGCGTACACGCCCAGCATCAGCGCGGCGGTGACGAGCAGCGCGCCGGCGACGTCCGCGCCCTGGCGCAGCCCGGCGCCCCGGTCGGCGGCGATCACCCGGCCGGTGGCGAGCACGGCGACCAGCCCGACCGGTACATTGACGAAGAAGATCCAGTGCCAGTTGACGGCCTGGGTCAGCACTCCCCCGAGGATCAGCCCGATGGACGCGCCGGCCGCGCCGACGAAGCTGAACACGCCGATGGCCCGGGCGCGCCCGCGCGGCTCGGGGTACATCGCGACGATCATGCCGAGTACCACGGACGAGCTGAGCGCCCCTCCGATGCCCTGGAGGAACCGGGCGGCCACCAGCTCCGAGCCGCCGGTGGCCAGGCCGCACAGCAGCGACGCGACGGTGAACACGGCCAGCCCCAGCCGGAAGACCATCCCGCGGCCGGCCAGGTCGCCGAGCCGGCCGGCCAGCAGTAGGAGCCCGCCGAATGGGATCATGTACGCGTTGACCACCCAGGCCAGGCCGGACTGCGAGAAGCCGAGGTCGGCCCGGATGGACGGGAGCGCCACATTGACGATGGTCTGGTCGAGGATGACCATCAGCGCCCCGGCGCACAGGACGACCAGCGCGAGTGTTCTGCTGCGGATCACGGCTCTGCCTCCAAGGGTGCACGACTTGTAACAGGTCCCATCGTGTGTGACTATCGGGCTCTCGGTAAGGAGGCAGTTTCATGTCCCAGAGGAACACCGGGGTTACCACCGAGGTCAGGGAGCCGGGCTGTGTCCTGCTTCACGACGAGGACCCGGCCTGCACGGTCCGCCAGGTGCTCGACCGGGTCGGCGGCAAGTGGAGCATCGGCATCCTGGTGGCGGCGAGCGACGGGCCGGTCCGGTTCACCGAACTCGAGCGCGGCATCGTCGGCATCAGCCGGCGGATGCTCACCCTGACCCTGCGCAACCTGGAGCGCGACGGGCTGCTGGTACGGACGGTCTACCCGACGGTTCCACCCAAGGTGGAGTACACGGCCACGCCGATGGCCCGGGAACTGTACGACTCGCTCGTCACGCTGACCTCGTGGGCCGAGCGGCACCGGGAGGAGATCGCCGCCTCCCGCGAGGCGTACGACCGGGAGCACGCGGGCTGACCCCGCAACCGGCGGGCCGCCCGGGTTCACCCGATCCGGGCGGTACCCGACTCATCCGGGAAACCGGACCCTGAGCACCATGAGCGATCCGATCGAGAGTTTCTTCGACGGCCTGGGCCGGCGCGGGTACGAGCCGCTGCTGCAGCACACCGTCGGATCCATCCAGTGGGAGTTCCTCGACGGCAAGAAGGCCGAACACTGGTGGGTCGGCATCGACCGGGGCCGGGTCAAGGTGCGCCGGGGCGAGGCGCCCGCGGAGACCGTGGTCAAGCAGGAGCGGCAGACCATGGTCGACACGATCCTCGGCCGCCGCAACCCGATGACCGCCTTCCTCCGCGGCGACGCCGGGTACTCCGGCCCGGGCGAGGCGCTGGTCGTGTTCCGGCGGCTGTTCCCCGACCGGGCCCAGTCATCCGCCGCCGACGCGACCGCGGCGGACCGGGTGCCCTCGGTCGCCAGGCCGGGGCGGTGACCCGGTGTCCGACATCCAAGTGAAGATTCTCGACGGCAACTTCTTCGTGGTGAGCGACACGTCCGGCGACATCGACGCGACCTCGACCGACCCGACCGGCATGTTCGCGTACGACACGCGCCACCTGTCGACCTGGCAGCTGACCGTCAACGGCCAGCGGCTGACCCCGCTGTCCTACGACGACCTGCAGTACTTCGAGGCGAAGTTCTTCCTGGTACCGGCGACCGGCACGGTGTACACCGACGCCGAGGTCTCGGTCATCCGGCGGCGCACCCTAGGCTCCGGGCTGACCGAGGAGGTGACCGTGCTCAACCACGCCGAGCAGGCGTGCGACTACACGGTGCGGATCGACGTCGGCAGCGACTTCGCCGACCTGTTCGAGGTCAAGGACGCGCTGGCCAAGGTCGGCAACTACTACCACGAGGTCGACGCCGGGCGGCTGATCCTCGGGTACCAGCGGGAGACCTTCCGCCGGGAGACCGTGGTGACCTCGAGCGAACCGGCCCGGTTCGACGAACACGGGCTCACCTACGCCGTGCACCTCGAGCCCGGCGAGCAGTGGAGCACCGGGCTGGAGGTTTCCGCGTCGATCCCCAACCGGTTCGGCCAGGAGCTGGCGCCGCGCGAGAGTGACCTGCGCGCCAACCTCGACCAGTGGCTCGCGCAGGCGCCCCGCTTGGAGTGCGACGACGAAGAGATCCGCCGCACGTACCGGCGCAGCCTGGTCGACCTCGCGGCGCTGCGGTTCTCGCCGGCCATCGCCGGCCAGCACAGCCTGCCCGCGGCCGGCCTGCCCTGGTTCATGACGATGTTCGGCCGGGACAGCATCCTGACCAGCCTGCAGGCGCTGCCGTTCGCGCCCGAGCTGGCGCGGACCACGATCCGGGTCCTCGGCACCTGGCAGGGCAGCCAGTCGGACGACTTCCGCGACGAGGATCCCGGCAAGATCGTGCACGAGATGCGGTACGGCGAGATGGCCGCCTTCGAGCAGCGGCCGCAGTCGCCGTACTACGGGACCGCGGACGCCACCCAGCTCTTCGTGGTGCTCCTCGACGAGTACGAGCTGTGGACCGGCGACGGCGACCTGGTGCGCGAGTTCGAGTTGGAGGCGCGGGCCGCGCTCGCCTGGATCGAGGACTACGGCGACCTGATGGGCAACGGCTACGTGTCGTACCGGCCGCGGTGCGAGGAGACGGGCCTGGCCAACCAGTGCTGGAAGGACTCCTGGAACTCCATCTCCTACAAGGACGGGCGGCTGCCCGGGTTCCCCAGGGCAACCTGCGAACTGCAGGGCTACGCGTACGACGCGAAGTGCCGGGGCGCCCGGCTGGCCCGCGAGTTCTGGGGCGACGAGGCGTACGCGACGCGGCTGGAGCGGGAGGCGGCCGAGCTGAAGGAGCGCTTCAACCGCGACTTCTGGGTCGCCGACGGCGGGTACTACGCGCTGGGCATGGACGCCGACGGCGCACAGCTCGACGCGCTGTCCTCGAACATCGGACACCTGCTGTGGAGCGGCATCGTGCCGGCCGAGCGGGCCGGCGACGTGGTGGGCCACCTGATGAGCCCGCAGCTGTACTCCGGCTGGGGGGTGCGGACGCTGGCCGCGGGCATGGAGCGGTACAACCCCATCGGGTACCACGTGGGCACGGTGTGGCCGTTCGACAACTCGTTCATCGCGTGGGGGCTGCGCCGGTACGGGTACACGGAGCAGGCGGCCAGGATCGCGGACGACATGCTGGATGCCGCCGCGTTCTTCGACGGCCGGCTGCCCGAGGCGTTCGGCGGCTACGACCGGACGGAGACCCGGTACCCGGTGCAGTACCCAACGGCGTGCAGCCCGCAGGCGTGGTCGACCGGGGCCCCGCTGCTGTTCCTGCGCACCATGCTGGGCATGCAGCCTTCGGGCCAGCACCTGGTGGTGGAGCCCGCGCTGCCCAGCAGCATCGGCTCCATGGCGCTGCTGGACATCCCGGGGCGGTGGGGCCGGCTGGACGCGTTCGGCCGGGGACTCGTCCAGGTGGGCCAGGACCAGCCGGAGACGGCGAAGGTGGCGCGCTGAGCGGCGGCTCAAGCCTCGCGCAGCTCGGGTACCACCTCGCGCAGCCGCGGTACCGAGACGGCGCCGGGGCGCAGTACCCGGGGCGGGCCGACCAGCGTGACGACGGTACTGGGCTGGTCGCCGGGCAGCGCACCGGCCTCCAGGTACACGTCGACGGCCTGGCCGAACTGCTCCCGGGCCTGTTCCGCGGTTGCCGCGGGCGGGCGGCCGTGCAGGTTGGCCGACGAGACCGCCATCGGGCCGGTCTGGCGCAGCACTTCCAGCGCCACCGGGTCGGCCGGCATCCGGATGCCGGCCGTGCCCGGCGCCCCGCCCAGCGACCAGTCCAGCCGCGCGGCGTGCCGCAGCACCACGGTCAGCCCGCCCGGCCAGAACGCCTCCACCAGCGCCCGCGCCTGCGGCGGGAGGACGTCGACCAGGTCGTCCAGCTCGTCGACCGAGCCGATCAGCACCGGGCTCGGGGTGTCCGTGCGGCCCTTGGCCGCGTGCAGGCTGGCCACCGCCTTCGCCCGCGCGGCGAGCGCGCCGATCCCGTAGACGGTGTCGGTCGGCAGCACCACCAGGCGCCCCACGCGCACCGCCGCCACCGCGGCCCGGATCCCGCGCTCCCGTTCCTCGGGGACGGCAAGGTCGAACGTCACCACGGTTGCGAGTCTGGCAGACCGGCGCCGACCGAATGCCGGCGCGGCCGGTGGGAATGTAGGCGGCTGGGCAGGCCGCGTCGAGCCGCGAACCAGGAGGGACCGTGACAGGCCAGCATCCCGCACCCGTGGTCGCCGGCATCGACGGCTCGGCGCCGAGCCGCGCGGCCGCCGAGCTCGCCGCCTGGGAGGCCGTCCGGGGCAACCGCACCCTGCGGCTGGTCTGCGGCTTCGAGCAGCCGCTGACCGCCGGGCAGGTGATGCTGCCGCCGGACGTGGTCCGCGAACCGCTGGAGAGCGCGGCCAACGTACTCAAGGAACTGGCCGGGGTACTCCAGCACAGCAACCGGGGCCTGCGGGTGGAGACCCAGGTGACGGTCGGCAACCCGGCGACCGTACTGGTGGACGAGTCGCGGGGTGCGGCGCTGGTGGTACTGGGGTCGCGGGGGCTGGGCGGGTTCGCGGGACTGCTGGTCGGCTCGGTGTCCACGCAGGTCGCCACGCACGCCCGAGCGCCGGTGATGGTGGTACGCGGCGCACCGCGGGGCGACCCGGGCGCGAGGCCGGCGCCGGGCGACGGGCCGGTCGTCGTCGGTGTGGACGGCTCGTCCCGCTCCACGGCCGCCGTCGAGTTCGCCATGGCGGAGGCGGCCGACCGCGACCAGCCGCTGATCGCGGTGCACGCGTACCAGGTGCCGCAGCACAGTCTGGAGGAGGCCCGTCCGGTACCGGAGGAGGCCACCGCGGGGGCGGCCGGCCGGTACCCGAAGGTGCGGGTGGCGCACCGTGCGGTGGAGGCGACCAACCCGGCCAAGGCGCTGCTGGACGTCGGTGACGAGGTGGACGCGAGCCTGCTGGTGGTCGGCTCGCGCGGTCGGCACGGGTTCACCGGCATGCTGCTCGGCTCGGTCAGCCAGGCGGTGCTCGGGCACGCCCACCGCACGGTCGCCGTGGTGCACCCTCACCGGGGTACCTGACGTCACCAGTTGGTCAGCAGCAGGTGGTTGACGGCCAGCGCGACCAGGGCCTGCAGCGCGAGGGCGGGCCGGCGCGCGGCCGGCGGCAGCCAGGCGGTGGCGACCAGCAGCCACACCTCGTAGGGCAGCCAGATCCGCTCGACCTCGGCCTTGCTCAGCCCGGAGAGATCCGCGGTCAGCACGGCCGCCAGGGCGAGCGCGGGCAGCCACACGGCCGGGGCCCGGCGCCGCCGCTCGCCCAGCGCCGCGCGGCCAGCGCGGGCCAGGGCGGGCGCCACCACCGGGCCGGCCGAGATCACCATGGCCGCGAGGTTGGCCCACACCCAGTACCCGTAGGGCCGCTGCGCCGCCCAGCCCTGGTTGTACCGGCGCACCACCAGGTGGTACCCGGTGAGCCAGTCGAACCCGGCGGCGGTGAACGCGGCGACAACGGCGAGTACCCCGGCGCAGCCGACGGCCGCGGCGGCCCACCGGTGGCCGTCGCGCAGCAGCAGTACCCCCACGGCCAGCGCCCCGGCCAGTACCAGCCCATAGGACAGGTAGAGCGAGGCGCCCAGCAGCAGCCCGCCCGCGCCGGCCAGCCACCAGGACGGCGCGGCCAGCAGCGCCAGGCCGGCGGCGAGTACCCCGGCGAACAGCCCGTCGGCGGACGCCCCCACCCACACCGCGCCGGGGAACAGGACCAGGAACGGCAGCGCCGCCCGCGCGCCGTCCTCGTCGCGCAGCCACTTCAGCGCGGCCGCCACGGAGACCGGGGCGGTGGCGCCGACCAGTACGCACAGCAGCGCGGCCGGCCCGCCGCCGGCCAGCCCGACCCGGTCGAGCAGGACGAACACGAGGAAGGCGCCGGGCGGGTGGCCCGCGACGTGGGTGGTCCACGAGCCCGGCTGGAAGTCGATGATGTGCGAGCTGAACCCGGCCAGCATGGCGCCAATGCCGTGCACCTTCGGCAGGTCGTTCAGGTACTCCGCCTGCGGGGTCAACCGGGTCGCCAGTCCCCGGGACCAGCCGTCGACCAGGGCCAGGGACAGCGTCCAGGCCAGGGCCGCCAGGTACCCGACGGCCAGCAGCGGTCGCCAGCCCAGCCGGGCCGCCCAGTCCGGCCCCCGCCACACCACGAGCGCGGCCAGGGCGAGCGCCGCCGGGGTACCGGGGCCCACGTGCGGCAGCCAGTCGGCGAACAGCGGCGCGGTGTCCGCATGCAGCGGTACCCCGCGGTGGTTGAGGACCGCGCCGACCACCACGGCGGCCAGCACCAGCGCGGCCTCGCCGGCCAGCAGCGCCCGGTCGGTCCGAGTCGTGTCGATGCTCTGACGCTACGGGACTCGTCGAACGCTGGCTGTAGCCGGCTGCGCAGGCGTCGCCGGCTGACCGCGGCCGATGCGGCCGCGGCGCCCGGCGTCGCTTCTAGAGCGTTACGAGTTCGGCTCCGCCGACGAGATGTCGGCCAGCAGCGAGGTCTCGTCCCGCTCGATGGCCAGCTCACCCAGGGACAGCACGCCGATGAGCTTGCCGGCCTCGGTCACCGGCAGCCGCCGTACCGCGGCCCGGCGCATCAGCGCGATGGCCTGCGAGATCTCCGCGTCCGGTGCGACCGCCACCACGTCCGTAGTGCAAATCTCGCCGGCAGTCACGGTGCCCGGGGAGCGGTTGTCCGCGATGCCCCGGACCACGATGTCCCGGTCGGTCAGTACCCCGATGGGCTTCATGCGGTCAACGACGATGACGTCGCCGATGTCCGCGTCACGCATGAGCCGGGCGGCGTCGGTGATCGTGGTGTCGGACTTCACCGTCACCACCGGTTCCGCCATGAGCTCCCGTACCAGCTGTGCCATGGCCATCCCCTCCTCGTGTCACCAGGGGCCTACCCGACGTGACCGGGGGCAAACGGCGGGCCCGTAACGGCGGCTCGGGAGGCTTGCCGACGGGGCGTCCCGCCGGGGCGGGCGACGCTGGAAATGCGTTGACCTGGCTGTGGCCGCGGATAGGCTCGGGCACCGTCGACACTCAACAGGAATCCGCCATTGTCGCCCGGCTGCGCGCGGCCGGATGCGTGTTCGCCGAGGACGAGGCGCGGCTGCTGACGGGTACCGCGCGGACGCCGGAGGAACTGGCCGCGATGGTCGAGCGCCGGGTGACCGGCGTGCCGCTGGAGCATATCGTCGGCTGGGTCGAGTTCTGCGGACTGCGGGTTGCCGTGGACCCCGGCGTGTTCGTGCCGCGACGGCGCACCGAGCTGATGGTACGGGTGGCCGCCGCGCTGACCGCGCCGGGAGCGGCCGTCGTCGATCTGGCGTGCGGCTGCGGCGCGGTCGGCGTCGCGCTGGCGGCCGCCGTGGCCGGGATCCACCTGCACGCGGTGGACGTGGAGCCGGCCGCCGTCGAGTGCGCGCGGCGCAACCTCGCCCCCCTGGGCGGCCACGCATACCGCGGCGACCTGTTCGGGCCGCTGCCCGCCCGGCTGCGCGGCCGCGTCGGCCTGCTGGTCGCGAACGTTCCGTACGTGCCGACCGGCGCCGTGGAACTGATGCCGCCGGAGGCGAGGATCCACGAACCGAGGGTGGCGCTGGACGGCGGTACCGACGGGCTCGACGTGCTGCGCCGGGTCGCCGGCGAGGCCGTGCAGTGGCTGGCTCCCGGCGGGTACACCCTGATGGAGGTCGGCGAGGACCAGGTGGCGGCCGCCCTGCGGGCGCTGGCCGACGGCGGCCTCGCGCCGGCCGTGCACCGCGACGACGACCTCGCGGCAACCGTCGTGGCCGGCCGCCGGTAGCCTGGTCAGGGTGCTGCTCGCCGCCGTGCTCGCGGTCCTCGCCGCCGCCAGCAACGCGCTGGCCTCGGTCGGCCAGCGGGCCGCCGCCCGCAAGTCGCGCCAGCACGTGTCGTTCCGGCTGTCTCTACTGCGCGACCTCGCCCGCCGGCCGGTGTGGTGGGCCGGGATCGCCGGCGTGGTCGGCGGTGCGGTGTTCCAGGGCAGCGCGCTGATTTTCGGGCCGCTCGCGCTGGTGCAGCCCATCCTCATGGTCGAGCTGCCGTTCACTCTGGTCTTCGCGGCCGGCGTGTTCCGGGGGCGGCTGGACCGCCGGTCGGTTGCGGGCATGCTCGGCCTGACCGCCGGGATCGTGCTGCTGCTGGTGGCGGTCGCCCCGTCCGGCGGGGTGACCACGGTGCAGCCGCTGCGGTGGGCGGTCGCCCTGCCGGTGACCGGCGGCGCGGTCGCCGCGCTCGCGCTGGCCGGCCACTTCACGCACCACGCCGCCGGGGCGACGCTGCTGGGCGGGTCGACGGCGGTCGCCTTCGCGCTGACCGCGGCGCTGATGAAGGACGCGACCGACCGGATCCCCCAGGGCGCGGCGGCGTTCTTCGGTACCTGGCAGCTCTACGCCACCGCGGTCGTCGGCCTGACCGCGCTGTTCCTGTTGCAGAACGCCTATCAGGCCGGTCCGCTGGCCGCCTCGCAGCCGGCGTTGACGCTGGGCGACGCGGTGGTGAGCCTGGTCTACAGCGTCGTGCTGTTCGACGAGCGGCTGCGCCTGGGGTGGTGGGCCGTGCCCGCCGTGCTCGGCGTGCTGCTGATCCTGGCCGGTGCGATCGCGCTGGCCCGCTCCCCGCTGGTCGCCGCGACGACCGGGCACGCCGAGCCCGGTGAGGGCTCCCGCGAACGCGTCCGTCCACAGTGGACGGAGCGGCTCAGCGCACGCCGTGCGGGCGGAACTGGACGCTGATCCTCGGCCCCACCGGTTGGGCCGTCTTGGGTACGGCGTGCTCCCAGGTCCGCTGGCAGCTCCCGCCCATCGTGACCAAATCGCCGTGCCCGAACTCGTGTCGCAGGGTCGGTCCGCCTCCGCGCGGGCGCAGCATCAGCGCCCTCGGCGCGCCGAGCGACACGATGGCGACCATGGTGTCCTCGCTGCTGCCCCGGCCGATGGTGTCGCCGTGCCAGGCCACGCTGTCCCGGCCGTCGCGGTAGAGGCACAGGCCAGCGGTGGCGAACGGCTCCCTCAACTCCGCACCGTAGTGCGCGTCGAGCGCCTCGCGGGCGGCGGCCAGCGCCGGGTCGGGCAGGTCCTCGCCCTCGGCGTAGAAGCACAGCAGCCTCGGTACAGCGACGACGCGCTCATACATCTGCCGGCGCTCGGCGCGCCACGGCACGACCTCGAGCAGCCGGTGGAACAGCGCGTCGGCGCCGGACAGCCAGCCCCGCCGGACGTCGATCCAGGCGCCGGCGGTCAGGTGGGTGCGCTCGACGTTCCCGCCGAGGGCGCCGATGCGCACCTCCTCGGCCAGGTCGAGCAGCGACGGCTGGAAGTCGACGACCACGGGCCCGAGCCTACCGCCGTTCGAACGCCTGTGCCAACTCATCCTGACGGATCCGCCCGCGGGGCTCAGGGCCGAAGCGACCGCTTGGCGGTATATAACGTTCGGCGTATTATCTTCGCATGGCGATTCCGCGCAGGACCCTGCTCCTCGGCGGCGCGTTCGGGCTGGCCGCCGCGGCCGGTACCGGCGCCGTGCTGCGGTACCGCCCGCGACCGATCCTCGACCCGCCGGTCGCCGGTACGGCGCCGGACGGGTACGTGGTCGCCGCGTACCAGCCCGGTCCGACCTCGTGGCGCGTGCTCGACCCGAGGACCGTCAGGTACGTGGCGCGCGACGGCGACTTCGCCGCCCCCTCCCCAGACCTGCGGTACATCCTCACCTACGACGCCCAGCGACTGTCCCGCCCGACCCGGATCCTCGACACCGGTACCGGCGCCGTCGTGCACGACTTCGGGGGCGAATGGAACCTGCCGCTCGGCTGGTCGCGCGACGGGCGCCACGTCGTCCTGGGCGGCGCCTCGCACCACTACGTCGACGGCCGCGAGGACGACTACGAGACGCTGGACGAGGTGCGCGTCGTCGACGTCGCGACCGGCCGGAGCCGGGCCGTGGGCGGCTGGAGACCGGTACGGCTGTCGACCGAGCTGCCGGCGTGGTGGACGAGCGACGGCCGGCTGGTACGCGGGGACCGGCTGATCGCGATGGACGGCACCGTCGCGCACTCCCCGGTGGCCGTCGCGGGAGGGGTACCCGTCCTGGGTACCGACCGGGTTGTCTCGGTCGGGTACGCGGACGGCTCGTATGTGACCGGGGAGCACGCGGCCGATCTGGTCGCCGGTACCGCGACCGTGGCCGAGCTCGGCGAGATCGGCGCGAAGTGGGCGGGCATCGACCACTCGGGGCTGCGATGGCTCGCGTGGCTCGACGGCGACCGGCTCATCGGCCTGCGCGACCACGACCTCGCCGCCGTCGACCTGCGGACGATGACCCGCCAGGTCTTCATGACGTTCCCGGACGACGTGGTCACCGACGCCCTGATCGCGCCGGCCATCGGTATACCGGCGACGATCCGGTGATGCTGGCTCAGTAGTGCGCGGTGATCCGCCGGGCCGGCCCGTCGACGGTGACCGTGCCGCCGTACGGCAGCACCCACTGCGGATCGGTGTGGCCGATGTCCACGTCGAACACGATCATCGCGTCCGGGTTGTACCGGTCGAACGCGCGCAGTACCGACTCCCGCTGCGAGGCGCGGTACCGCTGCCGTTCCCCGGTCGTGGTGCGGCGCTCGAGGCTGCTGGCCTTGGCGGTGCCGACCAGTACCGCCGGAAACTGCTCCAGCAGCCCGCGTTCGCCGGCGTTGCGCAGCATCCGGTACACGTCGGTCGCGGACGGCATCTCCTCCGAGGTCTCTAGCAGCAGCACGCAGCCGGCGTAGTCCTCGACCGGCCGCATCCACCGGTCCGCCGCGAGGGTCCAGTGCAGGATCTCCAGGTTGCCGCCCCAGGTCGGCGCGGTGACCACCCGGTCAGGCCGGTGCCAGGTCCAGCCGGGCGCCGGGATCGTCGGCGCCGGCGTACCGAGCAGGGCGGGGTCGTTCCAGTCCACCTCGTCCTCGCTGAACGCGTCGACCGGGTGCAGGTCGAGCGCGCCGCCGGTGAACAGCGCGGCCCGCAGGGAGCCGGCCGATACCGGGTGGGTTCCGCCGCCCCGGCCGAGGTGCACCATGGTCGACCCGCCGTGATAGGCGACGACGCCCTGGTTCCACAGCCAGTTCAGCAGGTTGGTGTTGTCGCTGTACCCGAAGAACGGCTTCGGATCGGCGGCCACGACGGCCGCGTCGAGGAACGGCAGGACGGTGATCTGGTCGTCGCCGCCGATGCTCGCCAGCACCGCCCGTACCGCCGGATCGCGGAACGCGGCCATGAGGTCGGCCGCCCGGTCCCGCGGTGGAGCGCCGACGCGGCGGGTCGTCGGGTACTCCACCGGTTCGACGCCGAACTCCTCACGCAGCCGCCGCATCGCCAGTTCGTGTACCGCGGGGAACGCGCCCGGCGCGGCGAACGACGGCGACACGACGGCCACCCGGTCTCCCGGGACGAGCTTCGGGGCGGTCGCGAATTCCGGGCGCACCCCACCATCTAACCGTGTCCGCGATGGACGGTCAGGCGCCGGTACCGGCGGGCTCGTCTTGGCCGGCGGGCAGCGCGGCCGGCAGGTCGGCAAGCGAGGCGATGGTGGTGCCGGGCCAGGCCGGGTCGGTGTCGCTGAACTCGGTGGTGCGGTAGACGGTCATCCCGAGCGCGGCAGCGCCGGCCAGCTCGCCATCCGCGCCGTCGCCGACGTAGACGCACGCGGCCGCCGGGGCACCCAGGCCCTCGGCCGCCGCAAGGTAGATCCCGGGATCGGGCTTGGCCAAGCCGAGGTCGCTGGAGAACACCGCGACGTCGAACCGGCGGGCGAGCCCGGTACCGGGCCACGCCTCGGCGGTGTCCGCGGTCGCGTTGCTGACCAGGGCCAGCCTGCCGCCGTCCGCGCGTAGCGCGTCCAGCACGGCGAGGGCAGACGGCCGGACCCCGGCCAGTACCCGGGCGGAGAAGTCGCGGCGCAGCGCGGCGGCCCGGGCCACCGCCGCCTCCGACGGGTCGACGCCCAGCCGCCGGGACAGCGTGCGCACGGTCTGCTCGACGTCCCACTCCACCAGCCGCCGCCGCCAGGTGTCGTGGTACGCGCGGACGAGGGCGTCCGGGTCGACACCGACGGTACGGCCCATCTCGGCCACCACCCGGTCGCGCTCGCTGTCGCAGCCGTCCACCAGGGTGTGGTACAGATCGAAGATCAGGAAGGGGGGCACGGCCGCAGGCTAACAACCTCGCGGGCCCGCCCGGCTCAGCCGGTCGGGTTGCTCAGCTCGATCAGGTTGCCGTCCGGGTCGCGCAGGTACACGCTCGCGATCGGGCCGGTCGCGCCGGTACGCGGTACCGGGCCCTCCTCGACCGGTACCCCGAGGTTGGTCAGCGTGGTGACGACCTCGCTCAGCGGCGTGCTGGTGATGAAGCACAGGTCGGCGGAGCCCGGGGTCGGGCGGGCCGCGAACGGCCGCAGCTCGTGCCCGGCCTGGTGCAGGTTGATCTTCTGGTCGCCGAATGCCAGCGCGCGCCGACCGTCGCCGAAGGTGATCGGATGCATGCCCAGTACCCGCTGGTAAAACGCGGCGGTCGCGGACACGTCGGCGACGGTGAGTACCAGGTGGTCGAGGTGGTCGATGCTGATCATTCCGCAGCCTAGCCCGGCGGGCGGTCAGACTGCCCTGTGGCCTGCCCGCGTGCGGCCGGGCTGCGTGCGGCCGGGCTGCGTGCGGCCGGGCTGCGTGCGGTCAGGCCAGCGCGCGGGCGGCCGCGACGATCGCGTCGGGCCCGATGCCGGCCGCGTCCATCAGCTCGGCCGAGGTACCCGAGCCCGGCAGGTCGCGCACGGCGAGCTGGGTCAGGCGCACCGGCTCGCCGAGGTCCGCCAGCGCCTCCAGCACCGCGGAGCCCAGACCCCCCTGCGGGTAGTGGTCCTCGACCACCACGATCCGCCCGCCGGTGGCCCGCACCGCGTCCACCAGAGCGGCCCGGTCCACCGGCTTGACCGAGTACAGGTCCAGCACCCGGGCCGAGATGCCCTCGCCGGCCAGCGTCTGCGCCGCGGCCAGGCAGTTGTGCACCGTCACGCCGGCACCGGCCAGGGTCACGCCGTCCCCGTCGCGCAGTACCCGACTGCCCCCGATCGGGAAGGCGTCGCCGTTCTGGTAGAGCACCGGGTACCCGCCGCGGGTGGTCCGCAGGTAGCTGATGCCGGGCTGGTCGGCCATGGCGGCGGTCAGCGCCGCGCAGGACACCGCGTCGCTCGGGTACAGGACCGTCGAGCCGTGCACCGCCCGCATCATGGCCAGGTCCTCCAGCGCCATCTGGGACGGCCCATCGGCGCCGATCTCGGTACCGGCGTGCGAGCCGGACAGGCTCATGTCCGCCCGGGAGATGGCCGCCATGCGGATGAAGTCAAAGGCGCGGGTCAGGAAGGCCGCGAAGGTCGACGCGAACGGCCGGTACCCGCGCACCTGCAGCCCCACCGCGGCGGCGATCATCTGCTGCTCGGCGATGTACATCTCGAAGTACCGGTCGGGGAACGCCTCGGCGAACTCCTCGGAGTGCGTCGAGTCGCCGACCTCTCCGTCCAACGCGACGATCTCGGGCCGCACGCCGAGCGCGCGGATGGTGTCGCCGTATGCCTTCCGGGTGGGTACCTTGGCGCCGGTCTCGTACGTCGGCAGCTGGACCATGCCCTGTCCGGTCGCCCGGCGCGGCTGCCCGGGCTCCGGTGGGTGCGCCTCGACGCGCAGTTGCCGCACGCCGCCGAGGGCCGCGACGGCCCGCTCCGCGACGTCCGGCTTCAGCGGCTTGCCGTGGTACCCGTTGAGGTCCTCGATCTCGGGTACCCCCTTGCCCTTGACCGTGCGGGCGAGCACCACGGTCGGCGCGTCATCGGCGCGGGCCTCCGCCAGCGCGCCGTCGATGGCGGCCAGGTCGTGCCCGTCCACGCACAGCGCCCGGCACCCGAACGCCTCGACCCGGCGCTGGTACGCGGGCAGGTCCCACTCCAGTTCGGTCGGGCCGCGCTGGCCCAGCCGGTTCACGTCGACCAGCACGGTCAGGTTGCCCAGCCGGTAGTGCGCCGCCTTGTCCAGCGCCTCCCAGATCGAGCCCTCGGCCATCTCGCTGTCGCCGCACAGCGCGTACACGTGGTACGGCAGGTGGTCGAGGTACCGGCCGGCCAGCCCGATGCCCACGCAGATCGGCAGGCCCTGGCCCAGGGAGCCGGTCGCCACGTCGACCCACGGGATGGCCGGGGTCGGGTGCCCCTGCAGCCGGGAGCCGAGCTTCCGGTACGTGTTGACGAGTTCGTCGTCGGAGATCGCCCCGGCCGCCTTGAACGTCGCGTACAGCAGCGGGCTGGCGTGGCCCTTGGAGAAGATGAGGTGGTCGTTGGCCGGGTTGTCCGGCGCCGACCAGTCGTACCGAAGGTGCCTAGCCAGCAGGACGGCGATCAGGTCCGCGGCCGACAGGCTGGAGGTGGGGTGGCCGGATCCGGCGCTGCCGGCGGCCCTGATGGAGTCGACCCGCAACTGCGAAGCCAGGTCGGCCAGGTATGCCTGGTCGAAGGTTGGTCCGGTCTTCGTGCCGACCGCCATGATCGCATCGCCTCCGGGTCCGCGCCACCGGCCCGGCCGCCTCGACCGGGCCGTCTTTCCGGGCCCGTACCCGCGTCACGGCCCGCCAACCCCTTCGGCGCGTTGCCGTTGACAGGGGCTGGCGGGCCGCGTGCGGTTGGTCGTTACG
Source organism: uncultured Micromonosporaceae bacterium (assembly GCA_964645345.1). GTDB lineage: Bacteria > Actinomycetota > Actinomycetes > Mycobacteriales > Micromonosporaceae > Rugosimonospora. The sequence continues at coordinate 26,586 of CAZYCD010000015.1, read as the reverse complement.
AGCCGCCGCCCTTCGCGGTGGCCACCGCGATCCCGACCAGCCAGCCGACCCACAGCCCGTACCGGGATCCGTCGGAGGCCGCGGCCAGGGCACCGAGCCACGAGGCGTCCGAGTTGATGAAGCTGGTGAGCAGCGCGGCCAGCGCCGCGCCGAAGATCAGTGACGCCCAGCCGATGACGAACCGGCTGCCGCCCGCGACCCTCGACGCGCCGGCCACCGACAGCACCAGCGCGACGAACAGCAGAACCAGCAGCGCCCGCAGGTCTCGGGCGATGAGGTCACGGATGGAGTCGGAGGAGGTGACCACCCAACTGGGCCAGGCGAGCTCACGCAGGAAGAAGCCCCAGACGGAGTTCGCTGTGGTGTGCCGTCCTGCCCACTCGGTGTAGGCCTCGTTACCGAACACGAGGATCAGGACCAGAGTCGCGACAACGCCGGCACCGGTTGCGGTCCGCGCGCGCCCAAACAGAGCCATGCGGGCAGGGTACGAAACGGAGATCCCCAGGGAAATAGCCGAGCGACGGATAGCGGACCAACACAATCGGTGCTGACGGCCGGTACCCGACGCATCGGCGGTCTTCACTCGCTGGACGGGACGGCCGGCGTGGCGCGAGACGCCCGGCTCGGGCCGGGGTGGGGCATCTGGCACCATCTCCTGGATCGTCCCGCCCGGCCCCCGCCCGCACGAAAGGACAGCGGCGTGATTGACCTCGACGGTACCCATCGGGAGATCGGCAGCCGGCGCATCGCGGCAGGCGAGGCTCGCACGATGCTGATGCGCCGCTGGTACGGCGCGGCGATCGGCGAGGTCTGGCACTGCTGCACCGACCCCGAGCGGCTGTCCCGCTGGTTCATCCGGCCGGAGGGCGACCTGCGGGTCGGCGGGCGGTTCGTGCTGGAGGGCAACGCGGCGGGCGAGGTGCGCCGCTGCGAGCCGCCGCGGCTGCTCGCGGTCAACTGGGTGTACGGCAGCCGGCCGGCCGACGAGGTCGAGCTGCGGCTGGCGCCGCATGCCGGGGGTACCGTCCTGGAGCTGGAGCACGCGTCGGTCACCACGCACATCGAGGTCGGCGGCCGGATGGTGGACGTGCTGCTCAACGATCCGAACTCGGGCCTGTGGGGGCTGGGCGCCGGCTGGGAAATGGGCCTGGTGGCGCTGGATGCCCTCCTGCGCAACGCGTTGCCGGAGCGGGCGACGCGCAGGGGCACGGGTGGGGCGATGTCCCTCGCTGACCAGAGCAGCCAGGCGTGGGCGAAGCTGGTCGCCGCCGGGTGATCCGCGTCCCACCCCGATGGGTACCCCCCGGGGGTATATTGGCCCGATGGGCTGGCTGTGGCACGCGCTCGGCATCGCCGGGTCGATGACCTGGGAGATCCTCTGGGCGCTCATCCTCGGGTTCGGTCTGTCGGCGGTCGTGCAGGCGGTGGTCCGCCGGCAGTCGGTGGTGCGCCTGATGGGGGACGACTCGGCCCGGTCGCTGGCGGCCGCCAGTGGCCTGGGCATGGCCTCCTCGTCCTGCTCCTACGCCGCGGTCGCGCTGGCCCGCTCGCTGTTCCGCAAGGGGGCGAGCTTCACCGCCGCGATGGCGTTCGAGATCGCCTCGACGAACCTGGTGGTGGAGCTGGGCATCCTGCTCGCCCTGCTGCTGGGCTGGCAGTTCACCGTCGCGGAGTTCGTCGGCGGGCCCATCATGATCGTGGCGGTGGCCGTGGCCTTCCGCCTGACCCTGCGCCGCCGACTGGTCGCCGAGGCGCTGGAGCAGGCCAACCGCGGGCGGGCGGGCTCGATGGAGGGCCACGCCGCGATGGACATGTCGGTGACCGGGCCTGGCTCGTTCGGTCGCCGGCTCACCTCGTCCCGGGGGTACACGGCGGTGTCGCACATCTTCGTCATGGAGTGGGCGGCGATCTGGCGTGACATCGCGGGCGGGCTGCTGATCACCGGCGCGCTGGCGGCGTGGGTACCGGAGGGGTTCTGGCGCGGCTTCTTCCTCACCGGCCACCCGGTGCTGTCCGGCGTCTGGGGACCGCTGGTGGGCCCGATCGTCGCGGTGGTCAGCTTCGTCTGCTCGATCGGCAACGTGCCGCTGGCCGCGGTGCTCTGGAACGGCGGGATCAGCTTCGGCGGCGTGGTGTCGTTCATCTTCGCCGACCTGATCATCCTGCCGATCCTCAACATCTACCGGAAGTACTACGGCTGGCGGGTGGCGGCGCGGATCGCCGGTACCTTCTACGCGACCATGGTGCTGGCCGGGTACGCCGTCGAGTTGCTGTTCCAGGCGACCGGCCTGATACCGCACGAGCGGCACGCCCGGGTGGTCGAGGCGCACCTGTCCTGGAACTACACGACCTGGCTGAACATCGCCTTCCTCGCGCTCGCCGTCGCGCTCGTGGTGCGGTTCCTCACCAGCGGAGGGCCGGCGATGCTGCGCGGGATGGGCGGCGCTCCCCCGGCGGACGGCGCCTCCCCGGGCGGCCACGCCGGGGAAGGTGACCACGTCGCCGGCGACGGCGGGCACGCACACCATCACTGACGGCGGGAAGCCCTACCGAGCCGGACGGCGTAGCACAGCGCGCTGAGGCCGAACAGGGCCGCGGTGATCAGCAGCCACCGGCCCAGGAACGGCTGCTGCGTCTGGCCGGTCGCCGCGTGGTAGGTGGCCGCACCGCGCCGCGCCAGGGCGGCCGGGTCGGCCAGTCGAACGGTGGCAGCCGCAGCCAGCCGACGTCGTGCGGGAACGCCTGGCCGAACCGCGGCCCGTAGGCCGCGAAGTCCAGCAGGCCCGTGAGGATGACCAGCGGCGGCTTACCCAGCAGCACGCGGCCGAACACGGCGGTGAGCCACGGGCCGCGCAGCGGGCTGCGGAAGCGCGGGGTGGCCGGGCGCCACCGGTCCAGCGCGCGCCACAGCGAGGCCGGGTACCCGTAGCCGGGCTCCGGGCCGGTGAGGCAGGCCGGGTCCCGGTCGGGGTACCCGCCGGCCGTCACTGGTACCCGTGCCGGTCGGTGTGCAGGGCGGGCGGCTCCGGCTGCCCCACCACCACCAACCGACCGTCCGAAGTGGACAACACCTCCACGGGCGTACCGTATAACCGGCTCAGCGTCCCCGACGTGATCACCTCAACCGGACTGCCGTTGGCCGCCCCGCCCCGACCCAGATAAATCACCCGGTCCAGATACGGCAGGATCGGATTCACATCATGCGCCACGATCACCACCGCCACACTCTCCGCCCGCGCGATACCCGACACCAGCGCCGCCACTCCCGCCTGGTTCGGCAGATCCAGACTGTCCAACGGCTCGTCCAGCAACAACAACCGCGGCCGACGCGCCAACGCCTGCGCGATCAGCAACCGCTGCTGCTCCCCACCCGACAACCGCCCGATCGGCCGCTGCGCATAAGCGCCCGCACCCACCAACTCCACCAACTCCGCGACCCGCGCCGCCGCCGCGCGGCTGCGGGCCCCCGGCCACGGCAGCCCCCACCGGTCCCCGTCCAACCCCAGCCGCACCACGTCCACACCCCGCACCCGAAGCGAGGAGTCGAAACTGCGCCGCTGCGGCAGGTACCCCACCTCCCGGTTGGCCTGACCCGGCGGCCGCCCCAGCAACCGCACCGACCCCGACGCCAACGGCACCAGACCCAGGACCGCCTTCAACAACGTCGACTTACCCACCCCGTTCGGCCCGAGGATCGCCACGAACTCCCCCGCACACACGCTCGCGTCCACACCCGACCAGACCGTCCGACCACCCACCACCGCCGTCGCGTCACGCACCTCGACCAGCGGGCCGGCCGCCCGCCGGTCCGCCGTCGCGACCCGCCCGACCGCCACGGCCCGATTCTCGGCCTGAAGGGTCGGGCGGATCAGCCGTATCGCCCGGTCGTGGACCGTCCGGGCACCGGTGGCCCGGTGGGCGGAATTCGAGGAGACCCCGGAGACCCGGCAAAGACCATCAAATGCCACTCAAGCCGCGTCCCTCGCTGGCGCCGTACAGGCCGGCAAGTACGATCTGAGCGACCTGAGTCCCCGCGGTCCGGCACCGCGGTGACCCGGACCGCCGGCGACTGGGATTGGGGCTGAAGCGTGCACGAACCCGAGGTCAGCGTCGTCATCCCGACGCGGCAGCGGCCGGCGCTGGTACCACGGGCTGTGCGCAGCGCCCTCGCCCAGACCCTCCGGGAGATCGAGGTCGTCGTCGTGGTCGACGGGCCCGACGACAGCACCGGCGAGGCCCTGTCCGGGATCGACGACGAGCGGCTGCGGATCGTGCAGCTGCCGGCCTCGGGCGGCGCGCCGGCGGCCCGCAACGTCGGCGCCCGGGAAGCCCGGGGCCGGTGGGTCGCCCTGCTGGACGACGACGACGAGTGGCTGCCGGACAAGCTCGCGACCCAGCTGGAGCTGGCCAAAAACTCCCCGCACCCGCTGCCGATCGTGGCCAGCCGGCTGTTCGTGCGCACCCCGCGTACGGAGTTCCTGCTGCCCCGCCGGCTGCCTGGCCCGGACGAGCCGCTCAGCGAGTACCTGGCCGTGCGGCACGGGCTGTTCCACGGCGAAGGCTTCATCCAGACCTCGACGATCTTCGCCCCCACCCAACTGCTGCGCCAGGTACCCTTCGCCGATGGCCTGCGGCGCCTGCAGGAGCTGGACTGGACGCTGCGCTGCCTGCAGGTCGACGGCGTGGGGCTGGTGTACGCCCCGCAGCCGCTGGTCATCTGGTACGCCGACGAGAACCGGCCGAGGGTCAGCTTCGACTCGCCCTGGCGGGACATCGTGGAGTGGCTCAAGCAGAGCCGCTCCAGGGTCACCCCCCGCGCCTACGCGGCGCTCGCGATGAGCGTGGTCAGCTCGATGGCGGCCGACAGCAACGACCCCCGGGTCTTCCGCGACCTGCTGCGCGAGGCGCGCCGGCATGGCGACCCGAAGCTGATCGACTACCTCACGTTCCTGCAGGTCTGGCTGCTACCCAGCGGGATGCGCCGGGTGGTGCGCGACTTCGTGCTGGGCCGCCGGTCCAAGCGCGCGGCCCGGCGCACCGAGTCGTCGCGCGAGGACGCCCGGACGGCGACCCGATGAGCGCGAACCCCCGCTGGCGGGCGATCGGTCTGGCCGCCGGCGCGGTCGTGGCGGTGGCCGCCGCCGTTGTCACCTACGCCGACCAGCACAGCGTCGCCGGGGCGGCCAAGGCGCTGCTCGCGGCGGTGCTCGCGGTGGCGGTCGCGGCGTTCGCTACGACGCTGCCCGGCGTTACCTTCCGGGGTACCGTCATCGGCGGCCTGTTCGTCCTCGCCGGCTTCCTGACCTGGACCTTCACCAACCAGCCGCTGCCGATCTGGGCGGTACTCGCCGTCGCCGGGGTGATCCTCGCGTTCTGGAGCTGGCCCTGGCTGGCGCACCTGCGCGCCCTGCCCCGGCTCGGTACCGCCTGGCTCGGCCTTGCGTACTGGCTGCTCGGGATCGTCGGCGCGGTGCTGACGGCACATGTCAACGTGGCGGCCCAGCGGGTCGCCTACCTCGGGGTGTTCACGCTGGCCGCGCTGGCCGTGGTCGCGACGGTACGCCGGCCGGGCGGGCTGGGCCGGGTCACCGGCGATCCGAGCGTCGGTATGGCCGCGGCGATCATCGTCGGGCTGGCGCTGCTGCTGCTGACCGGCTCGGGCACGCTGTTCGACAGCATCCACGCGATCCCGAACCACGACGCGTCCACGGTGCTCATGCGCCACCGGTTCTGGGGCGGACCGGGCCTGTACTTCCACCCCAACTCGATGGCCGGCCTTGCCATCGTGATGGCCATCCGGATCGGGCCGGACCGGGCGTTCGCCGCCTGGCAGCGGCTGGCCGCGACCGTGCTGGCCGGCTTCGTGCTCTACGAGAGCAACTCGCGCATCGGCTTCTACTTCTCGGTGGCGGCGGCCGTCGTGCACGGCGCGCTCCTGCTGCTGCGCCGCCGGAACGAGGTCGGCGAGGCAACCAGCTCCGGCGCGGATCGGGGTGCCCGGGGCGTAGCGGGCCTGCCCCGGTACCGGCGGACCTGGCTGGCGGTGCTCGTGCCGTTCGCGGTCCTGGCCCTGGTGCTGGCACTGTCCGGCGGGCGGGGCTTCCTGTTCCAGAGCCGGTTCGGCGGCGACGACGTGAGCAGCGGCCGGCTGGACACCTGGAAGCAGGTGTACCACGACTGGCAGGGCAGCGGGCTGCCGGAGAAGATCTTCGGCAACGCGCAGACCTCCCGGGCCGTGGTGGTGCGCTCCGGCTCCGACCACAAGCTGAACACCGACAACGCCGCGGTCGGCGCGTTCCGCCGCGGCGGGGTGCTCGGGATCATCGCCTTCCTCATCGGCCTGGTCCTGCTGCTGTGGCACGCGGTACCGGCGGTGGTGCGGCGGGGACCTCCCGGCGGAACGCAGGCGTGGTTCGTGGTCGCGGCCATCGCCGTGGTACCCACGATCGCCACCGAGGACTGGCTGCTCGGCGGTACCAACGGGGCGATCTGGCTGCTGCTGATGGCCGGCGAGGCGGTGCGCCTGTGGTACCCGGCGGGGTCGGCTGGCCACGCCACCGCCGAAGCGGCGGCCGTCAGCGGGAGGTGACCCCGGCCGGCTCGGCGACCTGAGCGCCCGTGCCGGCCTGCGCCCCCAACGGCCGGGCGGCGACCGCGAGCAGCACCAGCAGCGCCCCACCGACCACCATGACCAGCAGCGGCGCTACCGGCCCGACCGGCGGCCGCCAGGTGTACGCGAACGGGTTGAGCGGCGCGTTGATCCCGATCTGGAACCGCGACATGACCCGGGACAGCGCGTAGAGGTGCCCGAGCGCGGCGGCCCCGGCCAGCACCAGCGCGTACCAGCGCAGCCAGCCGCGCCCGGCCAGCCGCCCCTCGAACCGCCCGACCACGGCCCCGCCGAGCACCACACCGACCAGCGACGGCATCGCGTACCGGCCGTGCGAGAACCAGCCGACCTTGGGCAGGAAGTAGAGCTCCAGCAGGGCCAACACTGCGATGCTGGCCAGCCCGAGCCCGGCGAGCACCAGCGTGTACCTGCGCCGGGCCAGTACCAGGCAGGGCACCACGAGCAGCGCGATCAGCCCGTACCAGCCGGCGATCGCGAGCTTGGACAGGTGGGTCTCGCCGTAGTCGAACTGGCCGATGATCTGCTGCAGGTAGAACGGCAGCCGCGGGGTGCTGCCCGACACCGAGGTGGTCCTCTCGTAGAGGATCCGGCGCAGGGCGTCGCTCAAGCCGAGGTGCACCGCGTCCCGGGTGTTGCTGGTGACGTCGTTCAGGCCGGAGTAAGCCACCCAGCCAACCGCGAAGGCCAGGCCCGACGCCCACGCGACGCCGAGCAGCCAGCGCGCGTCGCGCCGGCGCCACAGGGCGCCGAGCCGGCCGCGGCGGGCCAGCAGCGCGCAGGCCAGCAGGTCGAGGAGCAGCCAGACCGGCCCTAGCTGCCGGATGGTCAGCAGCAGCACCGAGCCCAGCGCCGCCAGTACCAGCAGCCGGCGGATGGACCGCTCGTCCAGCCGATCGTCACGGGCGCGCAGCAGGGCCAGCAGGGAGCAGAAGACCAGGATGCCGGCGGCGATCTCCAGCCCGTTCGGGTTGACCGCGCCGAACAGGTTCACGGCCATCGGGGTGGCGGCCAGCACGACGCCGACGACCAGCAGCCGGCTGCCCAGTCGCAGCGCGGCGGTGACCGCGCAGGCCAGTAGCGCCGCGCACAGCAGCGCGGACAGCATGCGGGCCAGCAGCAGGCCGGTGAGGTTGGGCGACAGGGCCAGCGGGATGCCGACCGGCAGGTAGTAGACCGGGCTGTAACGGGCCGCGCCGCTGGGTGTGAGGACCTTCCGGGTACCCGTCTGCCACTGCTGGCAGGCCGGGGTCTTGGCCGGCCGGGGCGACCACGGGCAGTCCACGGTCGCGTTGACGGGCAGCAGGCCGGCCGGTACGTAGAAGGCGAACTTGGTGTCCGTGCGCCGGTCGACGACGGTCAGGTCGGTGGTCAGGTGGCCGGTCGCCACGGCGTAGGCGCGGACGATGTGGTCCTTCTCGTCGTAGCTGCCGTTGGCCGGCAACGCGAGTGCCCAGGCGGTGCCGATCAGGAAAAACGCGGCCAGAGTGAGCCACCACCAGCGTCGCACCCTGCGAGTGTAGGGGTTCGGGATCGGGGCGCTCGGTCCGGTACGGGGGCGGGTGACCGTGTCCCCGTATAGAGTGACGGTGCCCCGGGTGCCTCGCGACAGGAGCCGGCCGTGGAGTACCGATCGAGCGCGGTGGTCGAGCCGCCCCGCCCCGACGAGCCCGGGGGCGGCACCGGTCGGTCCGGGAAGAAGGACACACCGCGGCGCCGGGACCCGTGGTGGGCACGGCTGCTGGTGATCTTCGGGGCGCTGCTGATGGTGGGCAGCGGCGGGGTCATCTTCGGGTACCGGGCGCTAATCGCCCAGGCCACCAAGAGCATCCACCGGCAGACCCTGCTGCCCGACCAGAACCGGGCGCACGTGACGATCAACGGTGCCAAGAACATCCTGCTGATCGGCGTCGACTCGCGGCCGGGACAGAACCCGAACGACCTGGTCCGGGCCGACTCGATCATCATCCTGCACATCCCGGCCGCGCACGACCGGGGATTCATGGTCTCCGTCCCCCGCGACCTGTACGCGGACATCCCGGCCTACGACAACGGCAAGCACAAGTACCCGGGCGGCCACGACAAGATCAACGCGGCGTTCGCGTACGGCGGCCAGGGGCTCACCGGCGTCGAGGCGCGCCACCAGGCCACCGCGCTGCTGGCCAAGACGATCACCAACCTGTCCGGGATCACGTTCGACGCCGCGGCGATCGTGGACTTCGACGGGTTCCGGCAGGTCGTCAACGTGCTGGGCGGCGTGTACATGTGCGTCGACGAGCGGACCATCTCGGTACACAACGGGCGCGACAAGAACGGCAACGTGGTCAGCCCGGCGTACAAGTTCGTCAACGACGTACCGACGACGGTGATCCCCGGCGTGACGCCGGTCGTGTACGAGAAGGGCTGCCGGCACTTCGAGGCGTGGGAGGCGCTGGACTACGTGCGCCAGCGCGACAAGCTGCAGAACGGCGACAGCGACTACGGCCGCCAGCGGCACCAGCAGCAGTTCCTCAAGGCCATCTTCAAGGAGGCGGTGAGCACCCAGGTGCTGACCAACTACTCGAAGCTCAGCGGGGTACTGAAGACTGTCGGCAACGCGATGACGCTGGACGACGGCAACATCCCGATCGAGGACTGGGTCTTCGCGATGAAGGGCATCGGCGCCGGCGACCTGATCACGATCAAGACCAACGACGGCCAGTTCCAACCGGTGGTCTACGACAACGTCACCTACGAGTCGCTGAACGACGACTCCAAGCAGCTGCTGCAGTCGGTCAAGTCGGACACGGTGGAGGCGTTCATCGCCGGCCACCAGAGCTGGGTCGCGGCCGACAGCTGACGCCCGGCCGAGTGCCGCCGCTGCCGTCAGGGCGGGTCCGCCGGGGCGGGTTCATCAGCAGCTCAGTGGGCAGCGGTCACGTCGTACAGATAGAAGGTGATCGCGGGCTCCTGTACCTGAGTAACGAGCGCCAGGCACGGCGAGTCTGTCGGAGCCTCCGCCAACACGTGCTTGATGTCGCTGAACCGGGGATCGCACGGGTCGTACCGGACCACGAAGGTGTCCGGGCTGCCTGAGACGAATTGTGGCAGGTCAGGCTTGATCACGAACCCCACGTTGGCGTACCGGTTGTAAGCCTGGTCATACGCGCCGGTCGGATCGTACCGGTGCCACAGGCCGAGCTGCGGGTACAGGTACGTCGTGGAATATGACGGCACCCCCTGTGCCGGCAAGAAGTTGGTAAAGCTGCCGCCGCCGAGGAGCACCCACACCGACTTGTCGTGCGCGCTCGGCAGCTGGGCCAGGACGCGGCTCAGCTTGTTGTCGGTGATGGGCGCGAGCCCCCGGTACAGCGGATTCACGTAGGCGCTCGTGGCAAGACCAAGTGCGAGCAGAGTCGCCACACCTGCCACCGGCCGTTTCGACAGCAATCCCCACACCGCGGCCGTCACGGCCAATACCGGCACCACGATGAGCCAGTAATGAGGGAGCAGGCCGGGGAAGTAGTGGCGGAGCCGCAGGCCGACCGTGAGGAACATGAGCCCCGCCACCGCGGCCGTGCCGGTGCTTAGCCACCAGGGCCAGCGCGCCGGTCGCTCGCGCACCAGCAGCGCTATCTGCACGAGGCCGAGAAGCCCCATGCCCAGCAGCAGTCGCTGGTGCGGGACCAGCGTCAGCAGCAGCACCTTCGCGACAATGGTCGGCAGTGGGAGAAGCATCCGTGCTGCCAACACCAGGAGCATAAGGTTCACGGCGATCAACAGATAGGGCAGGCGCTTGTCCTCCCGTCGCCGCCTGATGAGCACGTACACACTCGGAATGAGCAGCGCCGGCCACAACATGATGAAGTTCGAGGCCTCGCTCTGGTTCATGTCGTAATGAGCCGCCAGGCGGTTGGATTGCAGTACTCCCAGGAACGGCCCATCGAGGATGCGGTTTATGCTGAACCCGCCGCTTTGCACCACCCGGTGACCCGGGTAGCTGGTGCCCATGATTGCGCGCACCACGGACAGGCGCGTGGCGAAGAATGTGCCGACCACCGCCACGGCCATCAGGCCGGCGACAGCGGGCCAGCGCAGGCTGGTGAGCCACTCGCGCGGTTTGCCGCCCCGCTGCCACAGATAGCCAACATATACCGCCGCCACTCCGAGCCCACAGGCGATCTGGAACGGCGGGTAGAAGGTGAGTGCGAAGCACGCCATAGAGTAGGCCAGTGCGGCGGCCAGCCATAGGCGTGCCCGACGCGTTTCTGCCTCGGTCACCCGGATCAGCAGGGCAAGCACCACAAACGCCCAGGCCAGCGGGACGATCGTCGCCGATAGATACCACCACTGGACCATTGGCGCGAAGAATGCTGACAACGACAGTACCACGTTGAGGAGCCGCCGTTTCGGCAGCACCGTTTCAAGGAAGAAGAAGCATCCCGCCACCAGTCCGGCGCCCAGAAGCCACCATTTTAATGCGAAAGCCGGCTCCAGCGGCAGCACAAAGAAGGGCCAGTTCTGGGGCTTGAAGAGCGTCGACCACTCCAGATACGGCGCGTCGTACAACTCCGACATGTCCTCGCCCAGCCCGAAAACCGGGTTTGTTACGTGGAAACCGGTCTTCGCCTGCGAGATCGTGAGCGGGGTGGCGACGGTGGACTCATCCGATCGGATCGGCCGCGGGTGTCCGAACAACAGATTGACGTCGTGATACGCCCGGCCCTGCGTGGCCGTTTCAAAAACACCTACCGAACTGCCCTGAACGCGCAGTGCCGCCAGCACGCAGACAGCGAATACCAGTATGATCGGGAAAAGCCACGGGCCTTTTGCGAGAGGCATCAATCCACGTTTTATTGCTGTTCGCAACATAGCGCGCGCCTGACCGGCCACGAACTACCCCTCTGTTTGAACTGGTCGAGATGTTGAAAGCGTGGTGTGCACAGGCGTCATCCGACCGCTGCTAGCCCCGTACCGTTCGGCGCCATTCTCCAGGCGCGCGATGAGAACGGTCGCGCGGAAGCAGGCGCCCTGCTCGTGGAGACTCATTGCATTCGGGATCGGAGATCGGCTCGTCGCTCCCCGGGCCGCCGCAATCGAACGAGGGCCCCGGGTGTATCCATGGCGTTACTGCCTTTCCGTGGGGGTGCTCGGTCCGCGGAGGATGGTAACGCGCTGCGCAGGTTTTAGCTGTTCCCGTCACCCCGGCGACCACCCAGTCGCGCTGGGCAACCGTACGATCCCTGGACCTGCGTGTCCAGGTACCGTTCTCGCCGTCCACGTCCGTCGTCGAGGCGCACACCCTTGGCGTTCGCCGGCGAAGTGGGCCAACAGAGACCGCGACAATCTGATGCGTCGGTCGTGTCGGGGCGGACACGACCGACGCGCGCCGCGGTGCCGCGGCCCGGTCCCGGGCCGCGGGCACCGCGGTCGGGTCAGATGGAAAAGTTCGGGTCGTTCTTGAGGATCGAGAAGCGGCCGCCCTGCGGGTCGTTGATCGCCGCGTACCGCCCGGCCGGCGAGTCCTGCGGCTCGGTGGCGGAGGTACCGCCCAGCTCCAGGGCCCGGGCGTAGGTCGCGTCGCAGTCGTCGACCGCGAAGTACACGTCCCAGCGCGTGGGGGTCGGTCCCCACGACGGGTCGGACTGCATCGCGCCGGCCACCGCGCGGGTACCGGCCTCCAGCAGGATGTAGTCCCCGGCCTCGCCCATCGACACGGTACGCACGCCGACGCCGAGTACCTGCGGGTAGAAGTCCTTGGCCGAGTCGGCATCGGATGTGATCAGCTCGTTCCAGGTGACGCTTCCGGGCTCGTTGGTCACCTCGGCCCCGGTGTGCGCGCCGGGCTGCCAGACGGAGAAGAAGGCGCCGGCCGGGTCGGTGAACACCGCCATGCGGCCCTGGTCCATCACGTCCATCGGAGGCACGACCACCGTGCCGCCCGCGGAGGCGACCCGGCTCGCCGCCTCCTCCGCGTCGCCCTGGAAGTAGGTCGCCCAGGACGTGCCACGGGCCGGGTCGGTGGCCGGCCCGACGCCGGCAACCTGCTTGCCGTCCTTGCGGAAGAAGCCGTACCCGCCGGCGTCCGGCCCAAGCTCCTCGTGGCTCCAGCCGAACAGGCCGCCGTAGAACGCCGCCGCCGCGGCGACATCGCTGGTACCCAGCTCCACCCAGATGGGCGTACCGTCCTCGAATTTCGGTGTCATGCCCGCCATCGTGCCCCGGCGCGCCGGCCGGCGTCACCGCAACCCCGCAACTCGCCGGGGCGGCGCAACTCGCCGAGCGGTGCAACCGGTCGGCCCCCTCGATGGTCCGGTACATAGAGCACGAGCAACGCAGCCGCCAGGTCCCGTGCAGGGGGAGGCGGCCCGGCCGACGGCGTCGTCGGAGGCCGGGCCGCCTGCGGCTCGTCCCCGGCCCGCAGGCCCGGCGGGCGACCGGGGGGTCGTACCGGCCGGTAACGTCGAGCGGTACCGTGCCTCATGACTTCTCGCTTCGCCGGCCGGGTCGCCCTGGTCACCGGGGCCAGCCGGGGCATCGGTCTGGCCGTCGCGGCACGCATCGTGGCCGAGGGTGGGCTCGTCTGCGTGACCGCCCGCAGGGAGGACGGCCTGCGCACGGCCGTCGACGAGCTGAACGGGGACGGCCCCGTGCGTGCCATCGGCGTCGCCGGTAAGGCCGACGACGAGTCGCACCAACTGTCCACTGTGGAGCGCGTGCTGGCCGAGTTCGGCCGGCTCGACGTGCTGGTGAACAACACCGGCATCAACCCGTCCTATGGTCCGCTGTTGGAACTCGACACCGGAGCGGCCCGCAAGACGCTGGACGTCAACGTGGTGGCCGCGCTGGCCTGGGTACGCGTGGCCCACCGGGCGTACCTCGGTGAACACGGGGGCGCGGTGGTGAACGTCGCCTCCGTGGCGGGCCTGCGGCCGGCGGCGGGCATCGGGTTCTACGGGGTCAGCAAGGCGGCGCTGATCCAGCTCACCACCCAGCTCGCGGTCGAGCTCGCGCCGTCGGTGCGGGTCAACGCGGTGGCGCCCGCGGTGGTGAAGACCCGGTTCGCCACGGCACTGTTCGAGGGGCGCGAGGAGGAGGTCTGCCGGGCGTACCCGCTGGGCCGGCTCGGGGTACCTGACGACGTGGCCGCCACCGTCGCGTACCTGGCCTCCGATGACGCGGCCTGGGTGACCGGTCAGACGCTGGTGGTGGACGGTGGCCTGACGCTCGCCGGCGGCGTCTGAGCCGGCGCGGCGCCGACGCTTCCGCACCACCGTCCACAGTGGACCGCGATGGCGCAACGGGCGCGGGGCCAGGACGGTATCGTCGGGCGCATGCCGGAGCCCAGGGGTGTGCCGATACTGACAGCGCCGACGACCCGGTTGTACCCGGCCTGGCGCGAAGCGCACCGCGAATGGGGTCCCGGCCTCCATGAGGACGGTTTCGGCCTGCATCCTGACGACGACGTCGACTCGCCCGCCGGGTTCGCGGCCTGGGTCGCGCGGCTGCTCGACCAGTCGGATCCGCTGAGGCCGCTGAAGCCGGGTCAGGCGTCGTGCGTGTACCGGTGGATCGTCGAGCGGGACCACGTGCTCGGCGCAATCGCGCTGCGGCACGGCGACACCGACTTCGTGCGACGGATGGGTCACATCGGCTATGGCATCCGGCCCTCCGCTCGCGGGCGCGGACTCGCCACCTGGGCGCTCAGCCGCATGCTGGACGAGGCGCGGCGGGTCGGCCTGGAGCGGGTGCTGGTCGTCTGCGAGGCGGACAACATCGCCTCGACGAAGACGGTCGAGCACAACGGTGGGGTCCTGGAGGAGCCCGCTGACCCCGGATCCGATGGCGTGCGACGGTACTGGATCGCCCTCTGAGGGACCGCTGCGCGCCGCCGGGTAGCGCCCGCCGGACGACCGGCTAGGCTGCCCGGATGGTACCGACAGCGGAGGTCACGCGATGACTCAGGCAGAACCCGACGCCGGCTGGGACCGGACCGACGACGAGCCCGACGAGGGCCAGCTGTCGGCCGCTGACACCCTGGAGGACCGCGGCCTGGACGACGCGCTCGACGAAGGGTACTCGCCGCCGGAGAACTGGCGGGGCTCGACCGCGTTCGGCGTCACCCCGGCCGAGGCGCTGCGGGGCGAGTCGCTGGACCAGCGGCTGGCGCAGGAGATCCCGGACCAGCCGCTGCCGTCGACCGGGCCATGGTACCCGTCGGACGTCGACGAGGAGGCGGTGGCCGCGGAGGCCGACGAGTTCCTCGACCCCGCCGAGATCGGCGACGCCCGCGCCGGCCGGCTGGTCGCGCCCGACGAGGGCCTGGACCCGGACGACGAGGCCGGCCTGGTCGGCGGGGACGTCGGCATCGACGGCGGCGCCGCCTCCGCGGAGGAGGCCGCGATGCACATCGTCGAGCTTCCGTGAGCGACGCTGGCGCCAATGGCTACCTCGTCCGGGCCATCGGCCGCGTCGAGTCCACGCTGACCGACCGCGCCGCCGCCCCCCGCCAGGGTGACGAGGGCGGACCCGACGCCTGGCTCGTTTTTGACGAGTCCGTCGCCGAGGGCCTCGGCGCGCTGCGGCCGGGCGCGGACGTGCTCCTGCTCACCTGGCTCGACCGGGCCGACCGGACGGTGCTCGCGGTGCACCCGCGCGGCGACCTCACCCGGCCACTGGAGGGCGTATTCACCACCCGCTCCCCCGACCGGCCCAACCCGATCGGTCTGCACCGCGTCACCGTGCTCGCCGTCGACGGGCTGCGGGTGCGGGTCAGCGACCTGGAAGCGCTGGACGGTACCCCCGTGCTCGACGTCAAGCCGGTGCTCGGCGCGGAGCGCTGAGCGCGTCGCGCAGCCGGTCGGCCGCCAGACCCGGGAGGCCGGCCCAGCCGAGCAGGCGCAGCGCGTTGCCCACCGCCCGGTACCCGCGCAGCGGCTCGGCGCCCGAGAACACGCCGAGGAACCGGGTGACCTCGTCCGGCCGGTCCCGCACCGCGTCGATCACCCGGCGGTCGGCGCGCCCCGGCCCGCGCAGGTCGGCCAGCCCCACGGTGAGGTCGTACATCGGCCGCAGCGCCGCGTCCCGCTCCCGCCGCGCCCGGGCCAGCTCCGCCTCGGCGGGTCTACCTGCCCCGAGCCCGCGCACGATCGCGGCGGCCACCCGTTCGGCGTCGCGCAGCGCGTTGCCGATGCCCTGCGCGCTGACCGGATCCATCACCACCCCCGCGTCACCGACCAGCGCCCAGCCCGGCCCGTACGGCACCCGGAACGTGTTGGGCAGGTCCGGCGCGATGCGCAGCCGCTCGACCCGCCGCCCCGCGCGTACCCGCTCGCCGAGGTCGCCGCAGTGGTCCAGCCCGGCGAGGTAGCGCCCCTCGGGATCCGCGCGGACAGCGGCCAGCTGGGCGACCGGTGCGCCCAGGTAGACCATGGTCAGCCCGTCGTTGGTGGGGAAGGCCGCGGCCGCGAGCCCAGGCCGCTGGTACAGCTCGCCGCCCTCCAGCGGTACCCCCGACCAGTACCCGTAGCACGCGACGGTCGCCTGCGGCCGCGTCCGGTACCGGCGGGCACCCACCGCCGCGGCGACCGCCGACCGCTTCCCGTCCGCGCCGACCACCAGCCCGGCGCTGTCCACAACGGGCCGTCCGGTGCCCCGGCGACCCTGGATCCCGGTCACCCGTCCCCGGTGGTCCACGGTCAGCTCCTCCATCCGGTACCCGTGGCGGACCTCGGCCCCGGCCGCTCGCGCGGCGTCGACCAGGATCGCGTCCAGCACGGTGCGGCGAGGGCTGTAGATGGCGCCGGCCCCGCCGTGGCAGGGCAGTACGCCGTCCAGTACGGCGGCTCCGGCGTCGAGCCGGATCCGGGAGGCGGGCGGCGCGCCCGACGCGACGACGGACTCCAGCAGTCCCCAGCGCCGCAGCAGGGCCACCCCGGGAAGCTGGATCTGGTGTGTGGACAGTGTGTCGCTGGGGAACCGGGCACGGTCCACGGCCAGCACGCGCAGCCCGGCGCGGGCCAGCAGCATCGCGGTCGCCGCGCCGGCCACCCGGGTACCGACAACGATCACGTCATGCACCGGCCACCCCCGAGGCAGAGCCGACGATCGCCGAGCCAACTGCCGTTGGCCAACGTTTGTTGACACAACGGTACCCGCGCGCCGGCTTGTCGGTCAACAGTCGTTGGCCTACGGTCGTTTACATGACCGCTCCCGCCCGGCGCTCCGACACCACCCGCGCGGAGATCCTGCGCGCCGCCCGGTCGCGGTTCGCCGCCGACGGGTACCAGCGCGCCACCATCCGGACCATCGCGGCCGATGCGGGCATCGACCCGTCGATGGTCATGCGCTACTACGGCAGCAAGGAGGGGCTGTTCGCGGCGGCAGTCGAGGTCGCGCTGCGGCTGCCCGACCTGTCCGCGGTCCCCCGCCGCCGGCTCGGCACGACGCTCGTGGCGCACTTCCTCGGCCGTTGGGAGGACCCCGCCGACGACGCGCTGCTGATGCTGCTGCGCTCCGCGGCGACGGACGAGGCCGCCGCCGACCGGCTCCGCGCCGTCTTCCGGGAACAACTGACCCCGGCGATCGTGGCGTTCGTCGGAGACCGCGAGGAGGCGGCGCAGCGGGCCGGCCTGGTCGCCACCCAGATGCTCGGGCTGGCCCTGTGCCGCATCATCCTGCGGCTGCCTCCGCTCGTGGCGATGGACCCGCCGACCGTCGCGGCCCGCATCGGCCCGACGATCCAGCGCTACCTGACCGCGCCGCTATGATTCCACCGGCCGCTCGCCCGCTTCGGCTCCCCCGGGTTGTCCGTCACGCGCCCTTCCTCCGCCGCACCGGCGCGGGCGCGGCCGCGTAGGCTGGCCCGCGTGACGCCAGACAAGGGCCTTCCCGACCGGTCCACTGTGCTCGGTGCCAACATCTTCGACGGCACCTTCCCGCTGCCGACCGCCGTGCTGCTGGAGGACGCGCTCGCGCACAACATCGCCACCATGGCCGACTACTGCGCGGCCAACGGTGTGCTGCTCGCCCCGCACGGCAAGACCACGATGTGCCCGCAGATCATCCGCCGGCAACTGGAGGCCGGCGCCTGGGCGGTCACGGTGGCGACCGCGTGGCAGGCCGCCGCGGTCGCCGACATGGGGGTACCCCGGCTGATCCTCGCCAACGAGGTCGTCGACCCCGGTTCCGTGCGGTTGCTCAGCGACCTCCTCGGCGGGTACCCGGAGCTCGAGGTCTACGCGTACACCGACTCGGACGCCTCCCTGAAGTCCCTAGTGGACGGCGTCGACCCGGCGCACCGGTCGCGGCTGCGGCTGCTCGTCGAGCTGGGATTCCACAGTGGACGGACGGGGGTACGCGGCGGCGACGAGGCGCTGGACCTGGCCTGGGCGGTCGCCGGCAGCCCCTTCGCCCTGGCCGGCGTCGCGGCGTTCGAGGGGATCCTGGACGCCGGCGACCTGCCCGCGACCCTGGAACTGGTGGACCGCCTGCTGGACCGGATGGTCGACCTCGCGCTGACTGCCAACACCGAGGGCGTGGTCGGCGACGTGATGCCGATCGTCACGGTGGGCGGCAGCGCCTACTTCGACCGGGTCGTCGAACGGCTGCCCGCCGCCCTGGCCGGCTCCCCGTACCGGACGGTCCTGCGCAGCGGCTGCTACGTCACCCACGACGCGGGGCACTACGAGTCGCTGTCCCCGTTCGGGGCGGTACCCCGGGTGGCCCAGTCGCCGGTGCCGCACCGGTTCCGGGAGGCGCTGCGGGTCTGGGCACCCGTGCTGTCCCGCCCGGAACCGACCCGCGCCCTGGCGGGCGCCGGGCGGCGGGACGTGTCCACCGACTCCGGCCTGCCCGTCCCGCGCACCTGGCGGGACGCCACCGGCCGGCTCGCGGCCCCGGACGGCGTGGAGGTGACCGCCGTCAACGACCAGCACGCGTACCTGTCGGTACCGGCGGAGCACCCGCTGGCGGTCGGCGACCTCGTCGGCTTCGGCATCTCCCACCCGTGTACTACGTTCGACAAGTGGCGCCGCATGCCGATCGTGTCCGCCGACGGTACCGTCCTGGAACTGGCGCAGACGCGCTTCTGACCGGACCGCCCGCTAGCTGAGTGCCGCCCAGACCCGGCCGCTGTCGCCGAGCCGGCGCAGTTCCCGCCGGCGCCGGTAGACCGCGGGCAGGAACCAGTCCGGTACCTCACCGGTGCGCCGCAGTCGCTGGCGCTCCTCGACGGACAGTTGCTGGGCGACGTCGTGCACCGCGAAGCCGAAGGACGCCATCCGGCCGGCGGTCAGGTCCGCACCGAGCCAGTCCATCCGCGGCTCGCCGGACCGGCCGCCCCGGTACAGCCGCACCCCCCACCGGACCCGGGTTACCGCGAGCACAGGGTTGTCCCGCCCGCGCCTGGCCAGCCGGTCGCGCACCGCAAGCCAACACAGCCGCTCGATCCGGACGTTCGGTACCGCCACCTGACGTGCCTCCCTCACCTGCAAAGACCGACGAGCAGACCGATCGGCTGCTCCCCCCGATGCCAGTTGTTGCCGGCGAGGCGTCAACTTTAGTTGACAAGCTCCTCTGCCAGTGTCAACCTAGGGTGACGTGACCGGAGGGCGAAAGGGGATTTCCCAGCCAACCTCCGGACATCGCTCACAGCGAAAAGGAGTTGTGAGTGAGTAACTCACTCAGTACTGTTGCCGCCGTGACGCGTACCCATCCCGGCCGGGCCCGGCCGCTGCCGCCCGACGAGCGGCGCGCGGCGCTGATCGCGGCGACCGTGCCGCTGGTCTGCGAGTTGGGCACGAAGGTGACCACCCGACAGATTGCCGAGGCGGCCGGCGTCGCCGAGGGGACCATCTTCCGCGTGTTCGCCGACAAGGACGAGCTGGTCAACGCCGCCGTCGGGGCGGTGCTCGACCCGGCCCCGATGATCGCCGAGATAAACGGCATCGACCTCGACCTGCCGCTGCGCGAGCGGATGGTCCAGCTCGCCGGGATCCTCCAGCGGCGGCTGATGAGCGTGTTCGGCCTGATGCACGCGATGGGCGTGAAGGGGCCGCCGGAGAACCTCAAGGAGCACCGGGACGCGGTGCGCCCCGTCAACGACATGGTCTACGCCGCGGGCGAGGCGCTGCTGGCCGCCGACCGCCACCGCTTCCGGTACCCGCTGCGCGAGGTGACCAGGATCCTGCGTCTGGTCACCTTCTCCGGCTCCCACCCGCTGATCACCGACGGCAGCACGCTCACCGCCGAGGAGATTGTCTCGGTCGTCCTCGACGGCATGCTCGCCCGCGACACCGAGCCGGACGACGCGATACCGCACCACCGCACCGCCCGCCGCACCGACCTCCCGGGGGAAGACTGATGCTGATTCGCCTGCTCCGCACCCACCTGCGCCCATACGCCCAGCCGATGCTGGTGGTCGTCCTGCTGCAGCTGGTCGGCACCATGGCCTCGCTGTACCTGCCGAGCCTCAACGCCGACATCATCGACAAGGGCATCGCCAAGGGCGACACCGGCTACATCCTCAGTACCGGCGGGTGGATGCTGCTCGTCACCCTGCTGCAGATCACCTGCTCCATCACTGCGGTGTTCTTCGGCGCCCGCACCGCGATGAGCTTCGGCCGGGACGTGCGGTCGGCCATCTTCCACCGGGTCGGCGAGTTCTCCAGCCGCGAGGTGACGCGCTTCGGCGCCCCGTCGCTGATCACCCGCAACACCAACGACGTGCAGCAGGTCCAGATGCTCGTCGTGATGACGTTCACCATGCTGGTCGCCGCGCCCATCATGATGGTCGGCGGGGTCATCATGGCGCTGCGCGAGGACGTCGGCCTGTCCTGGCTGATGCTGGTCTCGGTACCGATCCTGGTCGTCTCTGTGGGAGCGATCATCCGCAAGATGGTGCCCGGGTTCCGGACCATGCAGACCCGCATCGACACGGTCAACCGGGTGCTGCGCGAGCAGATCAGCGGCATCCGCGTGGTCCGCGCATTCGTGCGGGAGCCCTACGAGACCGCCCGGTTCGGCCGGGCCAACGAGGACCTCACCGCGAGCGCGCTGCGGGTCGGCCGGTTGATGGTTCTGATCTTCCCGGTGGTCATGCTGGTACTCAACGCCTCCAGCGTCGCGGTGCTGTGGTTCGGCGCGCACCGGGTCGACTCCGGCCAGATCCAGATCGGCGCGCTGACCGCGTTCCTCAACTACCTGATGCAGATCCTGATGTCGGTCATGATGGCGACCTTCATGCTCATCATGGTGCCGCGGGCCGCGGTATGCGCCGAACGGATCATGGAGGTACTCGACATGGAGTCCTCGGTCAGGCCGCCGGCCGCGCCGGTACGCGAGACCGCCGGCCGGGCCGACCTCGAACTGACCGGGGTCAGCTTCCAGTACCCGGGCGCCGCCGCCCCGGTACTGCGGGACATCTCGTTCTCCGCCACCGCCGGTACCACGACGGCCGTCATCGGCAGCACCGGCGCCGGCAAGACCACGCTCGTCTCGCTCGTACCGCGGCTGTTCGACGTCACCGGAGGCTCGGTCAAGGTGGACGGCGTCGACGTGCGGGAACTCGACCCGGACCTGCTGTGGCAGCGGATCGGGCTGGTACCGCAGCGGCCGTACCTTTTCACCGGCACGATCGCGAGCAACCTGCGGTACGGCGACCCGGACGCGACCGACGAGGAGCTGTGGGAGGCGCTGACGATCGCCCAGGCGCGCGACTTCGTCGAGGATCTGCCCGAAGGACTCAACGCGCCGATCGCGCAGGGCGGCACCAATGTCTCCGGCGGCCAGCGCCAGCGGTTGGCCATCGCCCGCGCGCTGGTGCGCCGGCCCGAGATCTACCTGTTCGACGACTCGTTCTCGGCGCTGGACCTCGGTACCGACGCCCGCCTGCGCGCGGCCCTGCGGCCGGTCACCGCCGACGCGGCGGTGGTGATCGTGGCCCAGCGGGTGTCCACGATCATGAACGCCGACCAGATCATCGTGCTGGACGACGGCGCGGTCGTCGGTATCGGCCGGCACGACGAACTGCTCGCCACTTGCCCGACCTATGCCGAGATCGTGGAGTCCCAGCTCGCGGTGGGGGCGGCGGCATGAGTGCGACACCCGACCCGAGCAACGGTCACGACGGCAACGGCAACCGCAGCAACGGTCAGCAGAGCAACGGTCATCGAGAGGACACGGGGGCCCAGATGAGCACGGCACCGACCCAGCCCGGCTCGCCGACGTCCGGCCCGCCGGCGGACGCCGGAGCACCGGCGAAGGCCGCGGTACCGGGCCGGCTGCCGTCGGCCGGGCGCCGCCAGGGTGGCCCGCCGTGGATGGGCGCCGGCATGCCGACCGAGAAGTCCATGAACTTCGGCCCCTCGGCGCGCCGCCTCATCCGGCGGCTCAGCCCGTACCGCGCCGAACTGCTGCTCGTCATCGCCCTGGCGGTGATCAGCGTGGGCCTGAGCGTCCTCGGCCCGAAGATCCTCGGCAAGGCGACCGACACCATCTTCTCCGGCATCATCGGCAAGAAGCTGACGGCCGGGGTACCGCTCGACAAGGTCATCGCGCACGAGCGGGCGGTCGGCAACAAGGGCTTCGCCGACCTGCTGTCGGGCATGAAGGTGATCCCCGGCGTGGGCATCGACTTCACCCGGCTCAGCCACATCCTGGCCCTGGCCATGCTCGTGTACCTCGGCTCCGCGCTGCTGTCGTGGTGGCAGGGGTACCTGCTCAACGGCGTGGTGCAGCGGGCGGTACTGAAGCTGCGCGCGGAGGTCGAGGACAAGCTCAACCGCCTGCCGCTGCCGTACTTCGACCGCCAGCCACGCGGGGAGGTGCTCAGCCGGGTCACCAACGACATCGACAACGTCGCGCAGAGCCTCCAGCAGACCCTCAGCCAGCTGCTCACCTCGCTGCTCATGGTCGTCGGCGTACTGGTGATGATGTTCGTCATCTCGCCGCTGCTGGCGGTCATCGCGCTGGTCATCGTGCCACTGTCCATTGTGGTCACCCAGCAGATCGCCAAGCGCTCGCAGAAGCTGTTCATCGCACAGTGGACGCACACCGGCGCGCTCAACGGCCAGATCGAGGAGGCGTTCACCGGGCACGAGGTGGTGAAGGTCTTCGGCCGCCAGCGCGAGGTCGAGGCGGCGTTCGTGGCCAAGAACGACGAGCTGTTCAAGGCGAGCTTCGGCGCGCAGTTCGTGTCCGGCACGATCATGCCGGCGATGATGTTCCTCGGGAACCTCAGCTACGTCGCGGTCGCCGTGGTCGGCGGGCTGCGGGTCGCCTCGGGCGCGATGACCCTGGGCGACGTGCAGGCGTTCATCCAGTACTCGCGCCAGTTCACCCAGCCGCTCACCCAGGTGGCCTCGATGGCCAACCTGCTGCAGTCCGGGGTGGCCTCCGCGGAGCGGGTGTTCGACCTGCTGGACGCCGAGGAGCAGAGCCCCGATCCGGAGCGGCCGGCAACGGTCACCGACCCGCACGGCCGGGTGGAGTTCGAGCACGTGGCCTTCCGGTACGACCCGGACAAGCCGCTGATCGACGACCTCTCGCTGGTGGCCGAGCCGGGGCACACGGTGGCCATCGTAGGCCCCACCGGCGCGGGCAAGACCACGCTGGTCAACCTCGTGATGCGCTTCTACGAGCTGGACGCCGGCCGCATCACGCTGGACGGCGTGGACACCACGGCGATGCGCCGGGACGCGCTGCGCGGCTCGATCGGCATGGTGTTGCAGGACACCTGGCTGTTCGGCGGCACCATCCGGGACAACATCGCCTACGGCGACCCGACGGCCAGCGAGGAGCAGATCCTCGAGGCGGCACGGGCCACCTTCGTCGACCGGTTCGTGCGCAGCCTGCCCGACGGGTACGACACGGTGATCGACGAGGAGGGCAGCAACGTCAGCGCGGGTGAGCGGCAGCTCATCACGATCGCCCGGGCGTTCCTGGCCAACCCGTCGCTGCTGATCCTGGACGAGGCGACCAGTTCGGTCGACACCCGTACCGAGGTGCTGCTGCAGCGGGCGATGGCGGCGCTGCGCTCGGACCGGACCAGCTTCGTCATCGCGCACCGGCTGTCCACCATCCGCGACGCCGACCTGATCCTGGTCATGGAGCACGGGCAGATCGTCGAGCAGGGTACCCACGACGAACTGCTCGCCGCCGAGGGCGCCTACCACCGGCTGTACCACGCCCAGTTCACCGAGGCGGTCGTCGACGTGGACGCCGACGCGCCGCCGGCCGGGCCGATGGCCGGCGCGGGTGCCGGTCGCGGCATGGTCGGCCGCCAGCGGGGATGAGGGTCTGACTGACCCGGTCGGCGCGGGGTGCGCCGGCCGGGTCAGTTCGTGCGCAGGGTCAGCGTGCTCCAGGCGCCGACGTGGATGCGGTCACCGTCGGCCACCGGTACCGGCGTGTTCTCCGCGATCGCGGTGCCGCCGTCGTTGAGGTACGTGCCGTTGGCCGAACCCAGGTCGACCACGGCCCAGCCGCCGCCGGGCTGGGCGACCAGCATGGCGTGCGAGTGTGACACCGCCGGGTCGGCCGGCGGCCCGGTCAGGTCGATGTCCGGCTCGATGCCGCGCGAACGGCTCTGCCGCCCGATGAGTACCTGCGGCGGCCGCAGCGCGAAGCGCCGCTCGGGGCAGTACGCCGGGAACGGGACGTCCTCGGCGCCCGGGTCGGCGGCGGCCCGCATCCGGTCGTAATACGCCCGGTCCGCGGTCACCACCACCCGCCATCCGGTACCGGCCGCGGTACCGGCCGGCGCGCCGCCCTCCCCCGCCGCGATACCCGTGGGAGGACCGGCCTCGCCGGACGGCGCCGGTACCGGTGGACCCGCCTCGCCCGACGGACCCGGCCCGATCGCCAGAAAGTCGTGACCACACACCTCGCAGAACCGGCCCGCCCTCGGCGTCGCGCACTCCGGACACGGCTCGCTCGGGGCCGGCGGCGGTGCGGCTTCGCGGGACGGCGCGGCAGCCTCGGCGGCGGCCGAACCCGCCGGGGATGCCGGGGAGGCGGCACCGCCGATCGGCGCCCCGCACTCATCGCAGTAGTCGGTGGCCGCCGACTCGTGCCCCTTGGGGCAGGTGGCCATTACGAGCCCTCCTCGTTCTTCTTGACCCGGATCGTCTTGACCGACCGCACGTTCGCCAGCTCCGCGTCCACCCCGGCGACCTTCGGCTTGAGCCGCACGGTGCCGCTGGGCGCGTCGATGACGTCGACCACCTTGGCGAGCAGCTTGGCCGTGTCCTCGTGCCCGGACTCCTCGGCGAGCTGCACCGCCCGGCCCAACTTCGCGGTCGCCGTCGGAACGTCACCGGCGTCCCGGGCGGCCAGCCCCTCCTGGATCGCGCTGGCCAACTCGGCCTGCCCGGTGTAATGGGCGACCCGCTGGTTGATCTTAGTGGACAGCGCCGTGTCGTCCGTCCACGTCGCCAGTACCAGCGACTGCGCCAGCGGCTGGCCGTTCGCGACCAGGCTCACCCGGGCGGCGAGCAGCTCCTCGCCGACAGCACCGGCCGGTACCTCGACACAGACGTGGTAGTCGCGGCTCTCGGCGCCCCACGACCCGGTCGGGTACTCGCCGATGCGCGCGCTCACCTCGACCCGCCGGCCGGTGAGGTCCTCGACCTGCGGGAAGACCTGCTTGATGAAGCGGATCGTGGCGCCGGCCGGGGTCCACACCCGCAGCGCGGCCTCCGCGACCGCCTTGCCCATCGCCTGCTGAGTCATCGCCTGGAAGGCCGCCGGCAGCTCGGCCGGGTCCTCCAGCCCGTCGGCGGTACCGAGCAGCGCGGAGGCGACCTGGCGCAGCTCGGTGGCCACCCAGTCCGCGCCGACGCCCCGGCTGTCGCAGGTGAACCGGCCCTCGCAGTTGCCCAGGGTGGCCGCCAGCTGGTCGGGCGTCTCGTGCTGGTTGCGGCCGTCGGTGAGCATGATGGCGTGCTTGACCTCGGCCGGGTGGCCGGCGAACAGCGTGTTGGCCAGGCTCAGCCACTGCCCGATCGCGGTACCGCCGGAGGCCGTCAGCCGGGCCACCGCGTCCTTGGCCGCGGCGCGGGTCAGCGGGTTGGCGGCGGCCAGGGCCGCCGAGGGCGGGTAGACCATCCGGGCGTCGTGCCGCCCGGCGACGACCGCGAAGGCGACCCCGTCGCGCAGCGTATCGACGGCGACCGCGCACGCCTTCTTCGCCTCGGACATCTTGGTCGCCGGGTCGGCCATCGATCCCGAGCAGTCGACCATGATGACCTCGGCCGCGCTCGGCGCCTCCCCGCCCGCGCGCAGGCCGGAGCCGCTCGCGGTCACCGTGACGACCGCGTCGACGATCTGCCCGCCGGCCGGCAGGTACTGGTTCTGGAAGACCTCCGCGGTGAACGCGGCTGGCTGCGTCATCGAACGACTCCTCGGATAGCGGGCGGTCAGGCCAGGGGGTCAGGCCACGGGGTCAGGCAGCGGGCGGTGGGAAGGGCAGCACGGCCACGGAGACGTTGTCCTCGCCGCCGGCTGCCAGGGCCAGCTCGACAAGGGCGCGGGCCACGGCCATCGGGGTACCGGCCGGGGTGGCGGCCGATAGTTCGGCGGGCTCCGGCCGGTACCGGAAGAGCCCGTCGCTGCAGACCAGTACCCGCCCGGGTCCGGTGGGGTGGACGGTCGACAGGTGCGGAGCGGTGTCGGTGGCGTCCGCGCCGAGCCAGCGCACCAGGGCGCCCGCCGGCCCGGCCGGGTGCGCCGCACCGACCGGTGGGCCACCGGCGGCGGCCGCCCGCCCGGCGACCGAGTCGTCGGCGGTCAGGCAGGTCGGGGTCAGCCCGACGGTACCCTCGCCGGCCGGCCGGGCCGCCGCGGTCGGCGCGTCGGCGGGCAGTGGATCGGGCAGCCAGTAGGCCCGGCTGTCGCCGACCCAGCCCACCGTCACCGCGTCGGCCGTGACGACCGCAGCGACGAACGTGCTGCTGGGCGGGTTCGGCCCCGGGTCGGTA
>CAZYCD010000014.1:46121-51445 GCA_964645345.1 uncultured Micromonosporaceae bacterium | reverse complement strand
CATGCAGTTCGGGATTTTCTCGGTGAGCGACATCACCCGGGATCCGGTGTCCGGGCAGACGCCGAGCGAGGCAGAGCGGATCGACGCCATCGTGCGGATCGCCCAGAAGACCGAGGAGGTCGGCCTCGACGTCTTCGCCATCGGCGAGCACCACAACCCGCCGTTCTTCTCCTCGTCCCCGACCACCCTGCTGTCCTTCATCGCGGCCACCACGCAGCGGCTGATCGTGACGACGGCCACGACGCTGATCACGACGAACGACCCGGCGCGCATCGCTGAGGAGTACGCGATGCTGCAGCACCTGGCGAAGGGCCGGGTGGACCTTATGCTCGGGCGGGGCAACACCGCGCCGGTCTACCCGTGGTTCGGGCAGGACATCCGCCAGAGCCTGCCGCTGGCGCTGGAGAACTACAACCTGCTGCACCGGCTGTGGCGCGAGGACGTGGTGGACTGGGAGGGCAAGTTCCGCAGCCCGTTGCAGGGCTTCACGTCGGTACCGCGGCCGCTGGACGACGTACCCCCGTTCGTGTGGCACGGCTCCATCCGTACGCCGGAGATCGCCGAGCAGGCCGCCTACTACGGCGACGGCTTCTTCGCCAACAACATCTTCTGGCCCAAGGAGCACTACATCCGCCTGATCCGGTTCTACCGGCAGCGCTTCGCCCACTACGGGCACGGCACCGAGAAGCAGGCCATCGTCGGCCTCGGCGGCCAGGCGTTCATCGCGAAGAACTCGCAGGACGCGAAGCGGGCGTTCCGGCCCTACTTCAACGAGGCACCGGTGTACGGGCACGGGCCGTCGATGGAGGACTTCATGTCCATGACGCCGCTGTCGGTGGGCAGCCCGCAGGAGGTCATCGACAAGACGCTGACCTTCCGCGAGTACTTCGGCGACTACCAGCGCCAGCTGTTCCTGATGGACCACGCCGGGCTCCCGCTGGGTACCGTGCTGGACCAGCTCGAGCTGCTCGGCGGCGAGGTGATCCCGGTGCTGCGCAAGGAGACCGCGGCGCGGCGCGACCCGGAGACCCCGGAGGCGCCCACGCACGAGAGCCTGGTGCGGGCGAAGTACGGCGACCAGCCGCCGCGGCAGCCGCGCCCGAACGCCAACCGTGGCGACAACGTCACCGGCGCCTCGCCGTACCAGGACAGCGCGCCCGACCTGACGGCGAACTACCCGGGCCTGTGATGCGGCGCGCCCGGAGCAGGCTGGCCAACGACGCGTGGGAGGCTCTGCTGACCGCCCACGCGGCGCTGCTGCGGCAGTTCGCCGCGGACGGCAGTTGGCAGGACGTGTCCATGCGGGAGTACGACGTGCTCTACACGCTGTCCAAGTGCCGCGAGCCGGTGCGCATCGGCGAACTGCACCGGCACGTCCTGCTCAGCCAGCCGGCCCTGTCGCGAATGGTCGACCGGCTGGTCGAGCGGGGGCTGGTGGTACGCGGCCCCGATCCCGTCGACGGGCGGGCGGTGCGCCTGGCGCTGACCGACGCGGGGCGGGCGCGGCAGCGGGAGGTCGGGCTGCACCACGGACTGAGCGTGGCGCGCACGGTGAGCGCGCGGTTGAGCATCGAGGAACTGCGCCAGCTCGAGGCGATCTGCCTGAAGCTGGCGCGACCGGCCGCCGCAGGTGCGGCGGCCGGCAGCGGTGACGATGGGAGCGAGGACGGGCGAGGATGAACGCCGACCAGGAACAGCAGCAGCCGTACCGCCTCGTGGTGGTCAGCGCCGGCACGAGCGAGCCCTCGTCCACCCGGCTGCTGGCCGACCGGACCGCCGGCCGGGTGGCCGCGCTCGCCGGTGAGCGCGGGCGCCGGATCAGGGTCAGCGTCGTGGACCTGCGGGAGCTGGCCAACGAGATCGCCACCGCGCTGGTGTCGCAGCTGCTCGGACCGAAGCTGCGCAACGCGGTCGCGGCGCTCGGGGAGGCCGACGGCATCATCGCCAGTACCCCCATCTACAAGGCCGGCCCCAGCGGGCTGTTCACCTCCTTCTTCCACGTCCTGGACAACGACCTGCTCATCGCCAAGCCGGTCGTACTCGCGGCGACCGCCGGTACCGCCCGGCACGCGCTGGTCGTGGACGAGCAGATGCGCTCGCTGTTCGCGTACATGCGCACGGTCACCGTACCCACCTCGCTGTTCGCGGCCACCGAGGACTGGGGGGATCCCGCCCTGAACAAGCGCATCGACCGGGCGGCGCGGGAACTGCTGCTGCTCATGGAGAGCGGTTTCGCCCGCAACGTCAAGGACGAGTCCTGGCACAGCTACCAGCACGAGTTCGGCAGTGCCGGCGGTACCGAGACCTCCATCGACCTGAACTCGGACCTCATGCGGCTGGCCGCCGGCGGCTCCGCTACCTGACCGGCGCCAGTGACACGACCCGGTCCACCCGGTCCAGGCCGAACGGGCGGTGGGTGATCAGCAGCACGGTACGGCCCCCGGTGGCGTCCAGCAGATCCTCGGTGATCGCGGCGGCCGTCTGCTCGTCGAGGTGCTCGGTCGGCTCGTCGAGTACCAGCACCGGGAAGTCGGCGAGCAGGGCCCGGGCCAGGGCCAGCCGGCGCCGCTGCCCGCCCGACAGCCGGGCACCGTGCTCGCCGACCGGCGTGGCCAGGCCGCGCGGGAGGCCGGCGACCCAGCCGTCCAGCCGGGCCGTGGACAGGGCGGCCCAGAGCTGGTCGGGCGTCGCCTCCCGCGCGCCGACCCGCAGGTTCTCCTCGATGGTGGTGTCGAACAGGTGGGCGCGGTCGTCGACCAGCCCGACAGTGCGGCGCAGCTGCTCCGGGGCCAGGTCGCGCAGGTCGACCCCGCCGAGGGTCACCGCGCCCGCGACCGGGTCGAGGAAGCGGACCAGCAGGGCGGCCAGGGTGCTCTTGCCCGAGCCGCTGGGGCCGACGACGGCCACCCGCTCGCCGGGCGCCAGGCTGAGGTCGACGCCGCGCAGCACGTCCGGGCCGTCCGGCCGCCAGCGGGCGGTCACGGCCTCCAGCCGCAGGGTGGACGGGGGTGCCGGTACCTCACGGGGATGCTCGGGCGCCGGTACCGGGTCGGGCCGGTCCAGGACCGCGAAGACGCGCGCCAGCGCGGCCCGGCCGGCGGCCAGTTGCGCGGCGGCCCCCGGTACCCCGGCCAGCACCTCGAACACCGCGAGCGGAGTGAGGACGAGCACGGCGAGCCGGACGCCCGGCAACTGTCCACCGTGGACCGCCCGGGTACCGAGCACGAGGCAGGCCCACACGCACAGCCCGCTGGCCGTCGCGACCAGTGCGGCACCCAGCCCGGTACCGCCGGCGGTGCGCGCGGTCGCCCTACGCAGCCGCGCGTCGGTGCCCGACAGGCGGTCCAGCGCCTCGCCGGTCGCGCCGTTCGCGACGAGGTCCGGCAGGCCGTGCAGGAACTCGACGGTACCGTCGGCCAGTTCCCCGCGCAGCGGCGCCGTTCGCCGCGCGGCCCGGCCGGCGGCGGCCCGCTGGACCGCGGGTACCCCGGCGAGCACGGTGAGGGCGGTGACGAGCAGGACGGCGCCGGCCGCCGGTACCAGCAGGGCGAGCAGCACCACGGACCCGGTCACCACCAGCGCCGCCACGGTGACCGGCAGCACCACCCGGACCAGCACGTCGGCGGCGGCGTCGACGTCGCCGGCGAAGCGGGCGGCGAGGTCCCCGCCGCGCAGGTCGGGCAGGCCCGCCGGGGACAGCCGGGCCAGGGCGGCGAAACACCGGGCCCGCAGCCCGGCCAGCACCCGCAGCGCGGCGTCATGGCCCACCAGCCGCTCGGCGTAGCGCAGCACGCCGCGAGCGACGCCGAAGGTGCGCACGCCGACGATGGCCACCGTCAGGTACAGCACCGGGGGGTGCTGCGCGGCCCGCGAGATGAGCCAGGCCGAGGTGGCGGCCAGCCCGATCGCCGCGCCGGCCGCGCCGGCACCGGCCACTGTAGACAGAGCCAGGCGCGGCCAGGCGGGGCGGGCCAGCCAAAGCAGCCGGGCAACCGGACCGTTCACGCGGTGTTCCTGTCCGCTCATCCGGGCACCGCCAGCACGGGCGGCTGTGCCGGTCGGGCGAGCGGCGCGCCGAGGTGGACCACGCGGTCGGCCAGCGCCAGCAGCGCCGGTCGGTGCGCCACGATCAGGACGGTCCGGCCGGCCGACAGCCGCCGTACCGCGCGCAGCACCGCCGCCTCGGTGGCCGGGTCGAGGTTGGCGGTCGGCTCGTCGAGCAGCACGAACGGGGTATCCCGAAGGAACACCCGGGCCAGCCCGATCCGCTGCCGCTGCCCGGCGGACAGGCCCAGACCGCCCTCGCCGACCGGCAGGGCAAGGTCCACGTCCAGGCCGGCGGCGCGGGCGGCCGCGGCGACCGCGGCGTCGGTGGCACCGGGTGCCGCGAGGCGGATGTTTGCGGCGACGGTACCGGCGAACAGGTGCGGCCGCTGCGGCAGGTAGCTGAAGCGCTCCCGCCACGCGGCCGGCTCGGCGTCGGCCAGGTCCACCCCGCCGAGCCGGACGGTACCCGAGTCGGGCGCCACGAAGCCCAGCAGCGCCTGCAGGACCGTGGACTTCCCGGCCCCGGAAGGTCCGGTGAGCGCGACGATCTCGCCCGGGCGCAGCGCGAGCCCGAAGCCGTCAAGGGCCGGCGCGCCCCGGTCGGGGTACCGGACGGTGAGGCCGTCGACCACGAGCGGGCCGCCGGGGATGTCGGTACGCGTGCCGGCCGCCGGTACCGGCGTGGCCAGCACCTCGAAGACCCGCTCCGCGGCGGCCAGCCCCTCGGCGCTGGCGTGGTAGTTCGCGCCCACCTGGCGCAGCGGCAGGTACGCCTCGGGGGCCAGCAGCAGCACCAGCAGCCCGGTACCCAGGTCGAGGCGGCCGTCCACGAGCCGTACCCCGATGCCGACCGCGACCAGGGCGACCGACAGCGTGGCGACCAGCTCCAGGACGAGCGAGGACAGGAACGCCAGGCGCAGGGTACCCATCGCGGTGCGCCGGTACCGGTCGGTCGCCTCGCGGATGGTGGCCACCTGGGCGCCGTCCCGCCCGTGCGTCTTGAGCGTCGGCAGGCCGGTCACCACGTCCAGGAAGTGGTGGGACAGCCGGGAGAGCAGGCCAAACTGGCGCCGGTTCCGGTCCTGTGTGGACAGTCCAACCAGGGCCATGAACACGGGTACCAGCGGCAGCGTCACGCCGACCGTCAACGCGGACACCGGGTCGGCGGGCAGGATCCGGGCCAGCACGACGGCCGGTACCGCGGCCGCCAGTACCAGCTGCGGCAGGTACCGGGCGAAGTAGCCGTCCAGCGCGTCCAGCCCCCGGGTGGCGAGGGT